>NZ_JBBCIR010000053.1:0-37431 GCF_037189885.1 Paludisphaera sp. | reverse complement strand
CCCCCGCCGCGGCCGACGCCCAGGCCGCGAAGTCCGAGACGGCCGAGTTGCTCGCCCTGGGCAGCGGCGCCGCCGCGCCCGCCCCCTCCCTGGCCGACGCCCCCCCGGCGGAGCCCACTTCCCCATTCGGCGGCCCCGGCGCCCCGGGCATGGCGGAGATGGCCCCCGGCCGCGAGGCCGACCCCAGCATGCTCGCCAACCCCGGCGCGCTAGGCTCGGCCGACATGCTCGGCCCTCGCGGGCCCGGCGGCCCGCTCGGCGAGGGGGACAGTTCGCTCGGCTCGGCCGGCCCCGGCACCCCCGGCGGCGCCTCCGAGCTGAAGCCCGGCGACACCAACACGGCGACCGGCGCCGTCGAGGCGTTCCTCTACGCCCTCTCCCGCAAGGACCGCGACCGCCTCATGGAGGCCACCGCCCTCCGCTCCACCACCCAGGAGGAAGGGGGACGGTATCGCGAACTCTTCTCGCGGATCCTCGACGTCAGCATCTCCGACGCCGAGCTGGACGACCTCGCCTCCAAGCTCGAAGGCTATCGCGTCGCCGGCGCCTTCAACCAGGTCAAGACCACCGGCCGCCAGGGGGTCACGGTCCGCAAGAACCTGAAGGACGGCGGCTGGCTCCAGCGCACCGTCACCGTCCGCCGCGAGAAGAAGGGCTGGGGCGTCCTGGACATCTCGAACCCCACCGAGTTCGACAACATCCGCGTCCGCAACATGCGACGCCGTTGACGTTGTTCCTTGGCGTTTTCTTCAACGCCGCCCCCTCGCCCGTGTAAAAACGCCACGGCCCGCCCCGGGAATTCCCCGCGGCGGGCCGTTTTTTCATCAAGTTTTCGACTTGAACCGCCGGCCCCGGCGCGAGATTCTCCCCTCGCGGCCGATTGGTACGGGGAGTGCTCTACCAGCAGGCCGTAAACTCCCCCGAGCCGACATCAACGACGAAGTCCGCCCATCTCCGACGACCCGAAACAGGAACCAAGGAAGGAGCCTGTCCAGGCATGTCACTCGCCCATTTCAATTCGTCCGTCCTGGCCGAGATGCTCGTGATGTTCTTCCAGACCTTCGGGGTCGGCTGCCTGTTCCTCCATCGGCTGACGTCCGATCGGTCGTCCTGGCACGCCCTGGGGAGGACCGGCGTCATCGTGGCCGTCTTCGGCCTGGGGATCGCGGGCGCCATGTGCGGCCGCCAGGACTCCGAGTTCGCCCTCTTCGCCGGCGGGACCATGACGGCCCTCCTGATCGGCATGACGATGGGAAGCAGCAACACCGATGCCGTCGACGCGATCCACCACTTCGGCGAGGCCGAGGCGGCCTGATCCCCGGGGAATTTTGCCACCCCCAAGCCCTTATCCATAATCCGTTTGCATCCAACGGGGCCGATCGGCCCCGTTTTTTTTCGGGCCGTCGTTTGACCGCCCCCGAAGCGTGCGCCATAGTTCCGGCGAATCGAATTCCGGATCGCTCGGACTGGTGCCGCGAAGCCTCACCTCGACGAATCACCTCCCCCCTCTTGGGTCCGCCAGTCCCCGGGATCCCCCGACCTTCGGGCGTTGGCCGCGTCGCGTTTGACCGCGCGGCGTCGCCCATCGGAAGGTCGCGGTCGACAGTCACGGGATGGATTGTTCACCGACCCGAACGGACGCCCCGCTCGCCGTTCGCCTCCAGGTCGAGTCGGATCCTCGCGGGAGAAGGACTACCCACAATGGTTGGACTGAAACGGATTTCAACCGTCCTCGGTCTCCTGGCCGTGACGGCCCCGGCGGCGCTGGGGCAGGCGACGAGCAATCCGAACCAGCAGGTCGCCGACGCGGTCGCCGGCACGCTGCGGTCGAGCAAGGCGCTGGCCTCCACTCGGATCGAGATCGAGGCCCAGGCCGGCCTGGTGACGCTCAGCGGTGTCGCCGCCAGCCCCGAGGTCAAGAGCGAGGCCATCGAGCGCGCCCGCCGCGTCTCCGGCGTCACCGGCGTCGTGGACAAGCTGACGGTCGGCGACCAGGCGATCCGCCCGGCCCAGTACGTCCCGCAGCAGGTCGCGATGGGCGGCCACGGCGGGCATGGCGGCCACATGGGGCACGGCGGCCACGGCGGCGTGGTCGGCGGGCCGATCGGCGGCGGCCCCATCGACATGCAGGGCATGCAGGGCGGCCAGGTCGTCTCCGGCCCGATGGCCCACGACGGCGGCCCGCTCCCCGAGGGCCCCGCGGGCGGTGGCGCCGGTGCCGGTGCCGGGATGGGCCAGCCAGACTACGCGTGGCCCAGCTACGCCCCCTACCCCAACTTCTCGGCCGTCGGCTACCCGACCGCCTACCCCTGGCAGGCCTGGCCGAACATCGGCCCCTTCTACCCCTACCCGGAAGTCCCCCTCGACTGGCGGGCCGTCACGCTCCGCTGGGACGACGGCATCTGGTGGCTCGACTTCAAGAAGCACTACACCCGGCCGTTCTTCACGCCCTACCCGTTCGGCATCTTCGCCTACTGATCTGGCCTGAAGCACGAACCGCCCCAATGCCGACGGCCGGCCGGAGTCATCTCCGGCCGGCCGTTCGTCGTTTGATGGGGCGCGAGGCGTCCCGGCCCGCCCCCAATAAAGGAGGGCCCTGGTCCGACCGTGTCCCCTCTCCCGCCGGGCCGACAACCCGACGCTGTTTCCCGATGGCCGCGCGGACACGCCTCCCCTGCCCCCTCGCGGTGCTCCGTCGATAACAATCCCGGGCCGGGCGTCGTGGCGGGGGCATGAAGACCAAGGGCCGGACGACCCAGCCCGTGACCGAGTCGGCACGGCGGGTCGGCGCGAGCGGCCGGCCATCCGCGCCGACTCCCGGCGGGCTCCTGTCGACAGAGCACCCTCGTGGGATAAGGGGGAACGCATCGTCACGGCGAGGCTTCGCGCGGGTAAGATGCCGCCATGGGGATTCGCATGGAAGGCTGGACCTATCTCTGTCGCCTGGACGAAGTGGCCGACGGCCGGGGCCTGACGGTCGAAACGGCCGGCGCGCGGCTGGCGGTGCTGCGCGACGGCGACGCCGTGGCGGTGTTGTTCGACCGCTGCCCGCACGCCGGGGGCTCGCTCGGCGCGGGGCGGGTGGAGGACGGCGAGGTCTCCTGCCCGCTGCACCGCTGGCGATTCCGCCTCCGCGACGGCCGCTGCGACGTCCCCGGCCACTCCGCCCACGTGATCCGGTGCCGCGTCGTGGCGGGCGAGATCTGGGGCCAGATCGCGCCGCGCTGATCTCCGATCCGAGCGAAGACCGGGGCACGACCCGCGAAGGCGAGGCGACCGTCCGATGTCCGCTGGCGAGGCCGTCCCGAAACGACGCGATCCGGCTCGCGCGCCGATCTCTCCCGCCCCGGTCGCGACCTAGGATTGTCGAGGGGGGGGCCGTGTCGCCGGGGCCCCTCGCGGGGCGCGCGGCCGGTCGTGATCGCGTGGAATCGGTCGTGGCATCAAGCTACCTAGATGATCTAGGCGCTGGTTGCATGGTCCCGTTAGAGTCGGATGGTCGGCTTTGAAGTTAGGATAAAAGGTCTTGAGCATCCGCGAATGCGGCTGCCCCGTCGAGGGAACCTTCATGTCGGACAGGATGGCAAGGCGCGGTTGGATATGGATTCTGGGAATGGGCGTCGCGCTGGCCGTCGCGCCGGGGTGTACGCCCCAGAACCCGAACGCGACGGGGATCGAGAAGCCGATCGTCACGGACGACGCGCCGATGACCTCCGAGGAAGCCGCCGCGCAGTCCGAGCCGGAGCCGATCCAGTACAAGACGAGGCGCCCCCGTTGAGCCTCCACCTCCCCCCAATCCCGCCCACGTCCCCCCCCATGACCCACCTTTCGAGGAATAGTCACGTGAAGCGCCGAGGATTCACCCTGATCGAGCTTCTGGTGGTGATCGCGATCATCGCGGTGCTGATCGCCCTGCTGCTCCCCGCCGTCCAGTCGGCCCGCGAGGCCGCGCGGCGGGTCCAGTGCACGAACAACCTGAAGCAGATCGGGCTGGCGATCCACAACTACATCCAGGCCAACAGCTCCGTCCCCCCGACGGGCGGGTACTACACGGCGGCCAACCTGGTCTGGCAGCGGCACTCCATGAAGACGCGGATCCTGCCGTTCATGGAGCAGAACGCCGCGATGAACGCGATCAACTTCGACGTCTCGCCGGTCAAGCCGAGCACCGGCGCCGGCTACGCGATCGGCCGGCTGATCAACGGGACGGCCGGGGCGATCCAGGTCAGCGCGTTCCTCTGCCCGTCCGATCCCAACGCGGGGAACACCGGGCTGAACCAGGCCAGCGGCAGCACCATGAGCTTCGCCATCGGCCTGTCGAACTACCCGAACAACCTGGGCACGAACCGGGCCTACACCGGCGGCCGGATCAACGGCCCGGCGTACTACCTCGGCGGCAGCGCGCACTCGCAGGCCACCAGCGACTTCCCCAGCGACGTCGGCACGACGGTCACCGTCTCCAGCATCAGCGACGGCCTGAGCAACACCGTCATCTTCAGCGAGTGGGTGAAGGGGTCCAACGGGGCGCGCTTCCCCGGGCTCAACCTGATGTACTATCAGATCCCCATCGGCCAGACCGGCTCCAACGAGGCCGACTATCAGGCCTGCCAGGCCGCGAACACCGCCAACCCCTGGGACTACAAGGGCGAGTACTGGATGTCCGGCGACGCGGGCCGCGGCGGCGGCTATCACCACATCAGCCCGCCGAACTCCAAGTCCTGCAAGGACGGCGGCTCGTTCAGCGACGGCTGGAACGCCGGCTGGAACTACTCCGCCAGCTCGTTCCACTCCGGCGGCGTGAACGCCGCGTTCTGCGACGGCTCCGTCCGGTTCATCAAGAACTCGATCGGCCGCGACGTCTGGCGCGCCCTCGGCACCATGGCCGGCGGCGAGGTCACCAGCTCCGACCAGTATTGATCGACGCCCGCCGACGGCCCCGCCCGGTCAGCCCGACCGCGACGGGGCCGATCCCGTCTCCGGCGCCTTGGGGACGGGCTTCTCCTTTTCCTTCTCTTTCTCCCTGTCCCTCTCGCGTTCCCGCTCGCGCTCGCGGAGGCGGGGGGACTCGCCGGGCTCGCTCTCGGCGTCCTGCCACTTCATGGCGCGGGCGTGCCGCATTGGGGCGATGCGGAGGATGACGTCGCCGTCCTGGAAGATGCGGACGGAGCCGGTCGACTGGCTCACGACCACGGCGACGGCCTTGGTGATGCTGGTGATGGCGGCGGCGGCCCAGTGCCGGGTCCCCAGCCCCTTCGGGAGCGTCAGCCCGGCGACCGGGGCGTCGATCAGCCGGCAGGCGGCCTCGACGGTGCCGTCGCGGGCCACGACGAACGCGCCGTCCATCTGGGCGATCTCCTTGATCGCCTCGCGCACGCGGGGGTCGCGGACGTTCCTCTCCTTGCGGCGATATCCCTTGAAGGGGTCGAAGCCCAGCGGGCGGGTGCGGGCCAGGACGTTGCGGGTGTCGCCGACGACGACCAGCGAGCCCACCGCCTTCCCCTCGCGGCCCTCGCGGCCGATCTCCACCGCGGCGTCGACGACCGCCTTGAGGGTCTCGAACGGGACCGAGGTCTCCAGCGCCCGGAGGTCCCGCGCGCTGAGCCGTTCCAGGTGCTCGCCCAGGCGGATGACGCTGATGGAGTCCAGCGCCGCGGCCTCGAAGCCCGAGTAGACGACCGCCACGCGGGCTCCCGCCTTGACGTGGTCGTTGGCGACGGCCTCGATCAGGGCCAGCGTGATCCGCTCGGCGATGGCCGCCTCGACCGGCTCGACCTCGATGGCGGTCAGCCCGGCGTCGCGGATCGCCTGGATCTGGCGCGGGGAGGAGGCGGCGATCAGGAACGTGACGCCGCCGTCGGCCACGGGTCGGACGAAGTCCCACTCCAGCGGCCCCTCCGGCATCACCAGCACCGCCGAGGCCCCCAGCCGCCGCGCGTTCTCCGACGCGATCGAGAGGATCGGCAGCGGTGCGGTCCCCCTGGACGGATTCGGCGGCGTCACGGATTCGGGCCTCGGGCGTTGCGGTCGTGTGGCGATGGGGAGCGCCCGGACGGTCCTCCCGGGCGTCGATGAGACGGGGGCCGGCCGCGCCGCCCGACATCCCCACGCCTCCCGGGGCGGAGGGGGCGCGGAGGGTCGGATTCAGGGGCGACCGCCGTCGCGATCTCGACGGCGGCCCTCTCTCGATCGTGGGGCGGGCGTCCGGCCCGCGTGGGCCGGATGCTCGGAGACGGGCCGGACGCCCGCGCCACGGATGACAGGCCGAATGTACCAGGTCATGGGGCGGGCGTCCCGCCCGCTCTCTTCGGATTTCTGGACGCGGGGGGACGGCCGCGGGGCGGGAATCGCGCCGGATTCGCCGCGCGGAGGGCCCGTCGACCGCGCCGGCCGGGACGCGGCGGGCGCGGTCGTCGCGGGTCCAGGCGGCTCAGGCCTCGGGGGCCGCGTCCGCCTTCGGCTCGGCGGGCGCGTCGGCGGGCTTGGCTTCCTCGGCCTTCGGCTCCTCGGCCGGCCTGGCTTCTTCCTTGGGGGCCTCCTCGGCCTTGGGCTCCTCGGCGGGCTTGGCCTCCTCGACCTTCGGCTCTTCGGCCGGGGCGGCGGCCGGGGCGGCGGCGGCCTTCTCCTGGCGGACGGCGTCGATGTGGCGGTTGAGGATGGCGGCGCGCTGGTCGAACAGGGCCTTGAGCCCGGCGTTGGGGCTGAGGATGCGGACGTCGTTGACGTAGTTCACGTCCGGGAGCTGCCCGTGGTTGGTGAACCAGGCGGCGAAGACCTCGGGGGAGACGGCGTAGGGCTTCTTGCCGTCCTTGTTCTTCAGCAGCTTGGCGTCGTCGGCGTAGCCCTTGACGAGGATGTCGAGGACCGGAGGCGGCTGGATGGAGGTGTCCACCAACCCGGCGTCCTGCGCCGCGACGATGGCCTCGGCGACGGCCCGCCGGGCGGCCTCGAGCTTGGCCTCGACCTCGGGCGGGATGGTCGGCGGGGCGGCCTCGGCGGCGGCGGCTTCCTCGGCCTTCGGCTCCGCGGCGGGCTTGGCCTCTTCCGCGGGCTTGGCCTCCTCCGCGGGCTTGGCCTCCTCCTTGGGAGCGTCGGCGGGCTTGGCCTCGACCGCGGGGGCCTCCGTTGTCTTGGCGTCCTGGGCCGACGCGACCGTCGCCCCGAGGAGGCCCCACGACACCACGAGGCCCGCGGACCAGGCCAGCCAGGGATTGCGGCTCAGCACCATCGTTCTCCTTTGCTCGACTCGATACCTTCGCCGATCGGCGCGCCGGGGCGTCCTCGCCTCGTCGCCTCGATCATGCTTCCTCGCACCAGTACGTTCGGGCGGGCGGTTTTCGCCAATGTAACGGCCCTAATTCCCGGCCGCTAGGGGACGTCGGGCCCGTTCCCCGTTCCCGCAGGCGTCCCGGCCCGGCCCCGCCAGTCGGATCTCCCCCCCGCCCCCCCTCGCTCCCCCCAACCCCCGGCCGACCGCGGCGGGGATCCCTGGAAAATATCGGAAACATGAAATCCCCGATCCTCCACCGCGGACCATACGGTTGATCGTTGGCCGTGCTCCTTGACATCCCGGAATCGGTACGAGCGTCGAAGCTGTCGCGCCGGCGGGGCCATCGCGCATCCGCGCCCCGTCGTCGGCGTGTCGGGTCGAAGCGGGCCCCGGCCCGATCGCGTCCCATCCCCCGGCGAGAGAGGGACGCGCTTTTCACGCTCGAAGGACCATCCTCGCGACGCGGCTGGCGAATCAACCACTTCGAAATCGACGAACGAAGCCAAGCGTATTTGACCGCAAGGCACTACGAGTAAATAGGTTGCACCTGCTCACGCGACAACCTCGCGCGACGAACGAAGCCAAGATCCGGGGCGGTTCGCATGACGTCGCGGTCGAGAGTGGTTCGCCCGGATCGGGGCCGTCGGGACGCCTCGCGCCGGTGGTTGGGGAGGGATGAGTTATGCCGAGGGGACCGGATTGCCGAAAGGTAAGGGGGTAGTCAAAGGGAGGGAGGTCGGCGCGGTCGCCCGGCCAGGTCTCAGGAGGGGATGCGATGGGACGCTCGCCGTCGGACAACAGGAGGCGCCTGCCGCGTCGGGCTCTGCCCATCATGGAGGGGCTGGAGCAGCGCCAGGTCATGAGCGCCGACCCGTTCGGCGTGCTGCCGTCGGGGGGGAACGTCGATCCCATGACGATGGCCCGGGTCGACCTGCCGGATCCCGCCGCCCAGACGGCGCCCCCACCGGACGCGATGGCGACCCTCATGCGATCCGCGCCGCGGCCGACCTCGCCGGCCGACTCCCGGGCGATCCCCGCGGTCCAGGCCGGGGGCGGGACGTTCACGAAGGGCTTCCAGCAGTTCGTCTACACCACCCCTCGCGGCGGCCGGGTGACCCTCTCGATCCAGGGGAGGGGGAGCCTGGAAGGGACCTATGTCGATTCCGCCGGGGCGCTGCACCTGCGCTACGGGCTCTCGAACTCGTACACGAAGATCGTGGCCAACGTCCACGGCGGGGGCGGCCGGGCCGACGTGGCGAGCGTGTTCAGCCTGACCCAGGCGGAGGCCGACGCGTCCACCGGGCTCAGCGGGGTCGGCTCGCCGGTGATCGGCATGATCAACCTGCGGCAGTTCGACCTGGTCCCCGGCGGGACGATCAACGTCGAGGCCGGCATCGGCGTGCTCGGCCTGCGGTCGGCCGCGGCGGGGTCGCAGATCCAGCTCCGCGAGCTGACCGGGATGGAGCCCGCCTCCAACCGCTTCGACGCGCGGGGCAACTCGCCGACCTACAACGCCAGCCTCGCCAACATCATCGACGTCGGCACGCCGACGACGAGCGGGAGCGGGACGGGGGTGACGAGCACCAGCGGCGGGACGGCCCCGAACCCGATCGTCACCGACACCTTCCTGGTGCAGACGCTGGCGGGGGGCGACAACGAGTTCGTCTCGGCGGGCGACCTGGTGCTGACGTCGACCAACCCCGACCCCGGGCCGCCCCCGCCGCCGCCGGGCGTGGTCATCGCCATCGACCGGATCGACGGCGACCTGCCCGTGGTCCCCAACCTCCGGACCGACGCGCGGATCTTCGGGTACGACCCGGCCACCGGCCGCGTCCTGCGGTTCCAGCTCGACCTGGACCGCGGCCGGGGCTCCGTCGACGGGGCGTTCGCGCCGATCGCGGTGCCGGGGGCGCCGGCCGACGTCGGCCTGGCGCTGGCCCGCGACGGCGAGCGCCTGGTCCTGCTGGTCAACGACGGCTCGACGGCCTCGGCCTACGACGCGACCTACGGCACGCCGCTGGGCTCGTTCGCCGTCCCGGCCGGCTTCTTCGCCGCCGGCTCCACCGACGCCTACACGGTGATCGCCGACCCTGCCGCGAACCAGCTCCGGCAGGTGGACGTCGAGGCGAGCCTGGACGCCGGGACGCTGGTGGCACCCGCGGGGAACCCCGCGCCGTACACGCCGCCGGCGGGGCTGTCGCTGCTGGGCGGGATCACGGGGATCCCCGGGTCGAACAACGTCTACACGTCGGTCGCCGCCCCGTTCAACACGCTCCAGCCGCTGGAGAACCAGCTCGGCTACCTCAACGTCTCGGTGGCGACGCCGGTGCCCGACCCGGCCGGCGGGCAGCAGATCGTCAACCGCTTCGGCACGGTCCAGCAGCGGGCCGCCTCCCCCTTCATCCCCGTCCCGGCGGGCAACCCCGCCGACGTGGCGACCGCGGTGGGGAGCGTCGACCGGGCCGTGGCCGTGAACACCGGGATCGCCAACGGGGCCCCGGTCCCGAACACGGTCCTGCTGATCGGCCAGACGTCGCAGACCCCGCGCGGGGTGATCGTGCTGGACTATCCCAACCAGCTCTCCGACCTGAGCGAGAGCTTCCGGCCCGACCTCGCCGGGGCGGTCATCATCGACGTCCAGGGGACCATCCAGTCGATCCGGGGCTCGACCGCCGACGGCATGGTCCTGAACGACACCGGGTTCCTCAACCTGATCTCGTTCCGACGGGTGACGAACTCGACGATCGTCGGCCTGCCCGTGAACCACGTCCGGATCGACAGCCGCGACAACGTCACGATCTCCTCGACCGCGCGGAGCGTCGCCGGCCGCGGCGGCGTGACCTTCGTCCCGGGCCTCCAGCCGATCGGGCCCCTGTCGCAGACCCGCAACCGCCCCCAGGCGTGACCCCTTGCCCGGCGGCCGGGATCGGGCCATGATGCAGGGGTGCCCAGTGGGCGCGCGATCCCGGCCCCGGAGGCGTTCATCATGGCCCGACCCATCCTGGCGTCGGCGCTCGGGCTCCTGCTCGTCGCCCCCGCCCTCGCCGACGACCCGACCGAGCGTCGGGTCGACTTCGAGGCCGAGATCCGGCCCATCCTTACGGCCCGCTGCCTCGCCTGCCACGGGCGGGAGACCCGCGAGGCCGGGCTGCGGCTCGACCGCAAGGCGTCGGCCCTCCGCGGCGGCCACGAGGGCTCGGCGATCGAGCCCGGCGACGGCGAGAACAGCCTGATCGTCATGCTGGTCTCCGGCGAGGACCCCGACCGCGTCATGCCGCCGAAGGGGGAACGCCTCACCCCCGCGCAGGTCGCCGCCCTCAAGGCCTGGATCGATCAGGGCGCCGAGTGGCCCGACGAGGGGGACGACCCGCGGTCGTGGTGGTCGCTCCGCCCCCTGGAGCGCCCCGCCGTCCCGGCGCCGACGCCCTTCCCGGACGCCCCGCCGCCGACGAACCCGATCGACGCGTTCATCCGGGCGAAGCTCGCCGAGAAGGGGCTGAAGCCCTCCCCCGAGGCCGATCGCCGGACCCTCGCCCGCCGGCTTTACGTCGACCTGACCGGCCTGTCGCCGTCGCCCGAGGAGGTCGCCGCGTTCGTCGCCGACCCCGACCCGCTGGCCTACGAGAAGCTCGTCGACCGCCTCCTCGCCAGCCCGCGATACGGCGAGCGCTGGGCCCGGCACTGGCTGGACGTGGCCCACTACGGCGATTCGCACGGCTACGACAAGGACAAGCCCCGGCCCAACGCCTGGCCGTACCGCGATTACGTCGTCCGGGCGTTCAACGCCGACAAGCCGTTCGACCGCTTCGTCGCCGAGCAGGTCGCCGGCGACGCCCTCTACCCGGACGACCCGGCGGCCGTCGCGGCGCTCGGGTTCCTGGCGGCCGGTCCGTGGGACTTCGTCGGCCACGCGGAGGTCCCGGAGACCAAGTCCGACGGCAAGGTCGCCCGGCATCTCGACCGCGACGACATGGCGCGGACGGTCTTCGACACGTTCCTCGGCCTGACCGTCGGCTGCGCCCAGTGCCATGACCACAAGTTCGACCCGATCTCCCAGGAAGACTATTACCGCGTCCAGGCCGTCTTCGCCGCCGTCGACCGCGCCGACCGCCCGCTGTACCCCGACGCCCCGTCCGCCCGGAAGGCCCGCCAACTGGCCGCCCGCCACGCCGACGCCGTCCGCGAGCGCGACCGCCTGGCCGCCGCCGTCGCCGCCCAGGCCGGCCCCGCGCTGGGGGAGATCGACCACCTGATCGCCGCCGCGAAGTCGCCAGACGACCCGCCGGAATACGGCTACCACAGCGACCTGGCCCCCCGCGACGACGACCCCAAGTGGGTGCAGATCGACCTCGGCCGCCCCGTCGAGATCGCCCGCGTCACCCTCCGCCCCTGCCGCGATGACTTCAACGGCATCGGCGATGGCTTCGGCTTCCCCGTCCGCTACAAGGTCGAGGCGTCCGACGACCCGGCGTTCGGACGCGAGGTCGCGACCATCGCCGACCGCTCCGGCGAGGACCAGCCGAACCCGGGCGTCGCGGCTGTCCACTTCGAGGCCGGGACGACCGCCCGATACGTCCGCGTGACGGCCGTCCGGCTGGCCGAGCGTCAGGACGACTACCACTTCGCCCTGGCCGAGCTGGAGGTGTTCGACGCCTCCGGCGCGAACGTCGCCGCGGGGGTCTCGGTCTCGGCCCTGGACTCGATCGAGGCCCCGCCGCGATGGCGCGCCGCCAACCTCGTCGACGGCGTCGCCCCCGGGCTGGCCGGCGGGAACGTCGAGGCGCTGACGGCCGCTCGCGAAGCGTACATGGCGAAGGCCGTCGACCCGGCGCTGCGGGCGGGCCTCGCGGAAGCCGAGGCGGAGCTGTCCCGGATCGAGGCCGAGCGATCAGCCCTGCCGAAGCCGGGAATGGTCTACGCGGCGACGATCCACGACGGCGGCGACTCGCCCTTCCGAGGCACCGGCCCCGACGGCGGCCGTCCCCGCCCCATCTTCGTGCTGGATCGCGGGAACGTCGACCACCCGCTCAAGGAGGTCGGCCCCGGGGCGATCGGGGTCTTCCGCGAGCTGCCCGGCGACCTCCACGTCTCGCCCGACCTCCCCGAGTCCGAGCGCCGCGCCGCGCTGGCGCGCTGGCTGATCGACGACCGCAACCCGCTGACGTGGCGGGTGATCGTCAACCGCGTCTGGCAGTACCACTTCGGCCGGGGGATCGTCGCCACGCCCAGCGACTTCGGCAAGATGGGCGAGCCCCCGACGCATCCCGAATTGCTCGACTGGCTCGCCGCCGAGTTCCGCGACGGCGGCCGCTCGCTCAAGGATCTGCATCGGCTGATCGTCGCCAGCGCGACCTACCGCCAGGCCGCGACCGTCGACCCCGCGGCCGAGGCGGTCGATTCCGGCAACGCCTACCTCTGGCGCGGGCACCGCCGCAAGCTGGAGGCGGAGGCCGTCCGCGACTCCGCCCTCGCCGTCGCCGGCCTGCTCGACCCGACGATGTACGGCCCGCCCTTCCGCGACTTCGTGATGGAGCGACCCGAGCACTCGCCGCATTATCAATATGAGATGATGCGACCCGACGACCCCGCGATCCGCCGCCGGTCGATCTACCGCTTCCTCGCCCGCTCTCGGCCCCAGCCGTTCATGACGGTCCTCGACTGCGCCGACCCGTCGATGCAGGTGGACCGGCGGGGCGAGTCGGTCTCGCCGCTCCAGGCGCTCGCCCTCTACAACAACGGCCTGATGCTGACGGCCGCGAAGGCCCTGGCCGATCGCGTCGAGACCGCCGGCGACCGCCGCGCCCAGGTCGCGCGGGCCTTCGCCCTGGCCCTCGCCCGCGAGCCTTCCGCAGACGAGCTGGACGGCCTGGACGCCCTCGCCGCCGAGCACGGGGTCGCGAGCGCCTGCCGGGTGATCCTGAACATGAACGAGTTCGTCTTCGTCGATTGAACGCCCGGAGGATTGAGATGGACCGTCGCGATTTCCTCTGGCGGAGCGGTGGGGGCCTGGGTGGGCTGGCGTTGGCGAGCCTGCTGGGGGTCGACGGCCTGCTCGCGTCCGACGCGACCGGAGGGCTGAAGCCCCGGCCCGACGGCGGCCTGCACCACGCGCCGAAGGCGAAGCGGGTCGTGCAGCTGTTCATGGCCGGCGGGGCGAGCCACATCGACCTGTTCGACTTCAAGCCCGACCTGGTCAAGCGCCACGGCAAGCCCTCCAGCTTCGGCGAGAAGGTGGAGACGTTCCAGGACGGCCTGGGCCCGTGGCTGCGGCCCTTGTGGGAGTTCAAGCCCTACGGCCAGACGGGCAAGCTGCTCTCGGAAGTGGTCGCGCCGCTGGGGGAGGTGGTGGACGACATCGCGTTCATCCACAACATGGTCGGCAAGACGGGCGTCCACAGCCAGGGGACGCTCTTGCAGACGACGGGCTTCAACCGGCCGGGCTTCCCGTCGATGGGGAGCTGGGTCTCGCACGGCCTGGGCCGGCTGAGCGACGACCTGCCGGCGTTCGTCGTCCTGCCCGACCCGCGCGGGCTGGCGTCGAACGGCTCGAAGAACTGGGACGCGGCGTTCCTCCCGTCGCGGCACCAGGGGACCGTCGTCGACCTATCGGCCCCGCGCCCCATCGCCGACCTGTTCCCCGACGAGCGCGTCGCCTTCGCCTCCCGCGCCGGCGACGAGGCGGGCGTCGCCCTCCTGAACCGCCTGAACCGAGGCCACGCCGACCTTCGCCCCGGCGACGGCCGCCTCGACGGCCGCATCCAGTCCTACGAATTGGCCGCCCGGATGCAGCTCGCCGCGCCCGAGGCGCTCGACATCTCGAAGGAGCCGCCCGAGGTCCTGAAGCTCTACGGCCTGGACCACGTCCCGTCGTCGTTCCCGGCCGAGATCAACGCCCAGGAGGAGACGATCGTCTTCTCTCGCCGCTGCCTGGCGGCGCGGCGGATGCTGGAGCGGGGCGTGCGGTTCGTGCAGATCTGGAGCGGCAACGACAACGGCTTCCCGCGCCGGAACTGGGACTCGCACGAGGACGTCCATCGCGATCACGGCCCTCTCGCCCTGGGGATGGCCCGGGGGGCGTCGGCGTTGATCCAGGATCTGAAGCGCACGGGGCTGCTGGAAGACACCATCGTCCTGTGGACCACCGAGTTCGGCCGGATGCCGTCGAGCCAGGGGGGGAAGGGGCGCGACCACAACCCGCACTGCTTCACGAGCTGGATGGTCGGCGGCGGGGTGAAGCCGGGCGTGACTTACGGCCCCAGCGACGAGACCGGCTTCAAGCCGCTCGACCGCTCGAGCCCGACCGAGGTCTACGACCTGCACGCCACGATCCTGCACCTGCTGGGGATCGACCACACCCGGCTGACCGTCCGCGACAACGGCGTGGACCGTCGCCTCACCGACGTCCACGGGCGCGTGATCCGCGAACTGCTGGCCTGACCGGGCCGACCACGACGAGGGGCCTCCATGAAGATCGACGAGGCGGAGAACTTCGACGCGAACGTCCAGATGATGCAGATCATCGTCGGGGCGCTGACCGCCGGCGTGGTCGTCTTCGGCGTCCTGGTGCTGACGATCCTGGACGGCGGGAATCGCCCCGCGGCCGCGAACCAGCCGACGATCCTGGGCCTGCCGCTGCTGACCGCCCTGGCCCTGGGCTTCGGCGTCATCACGCTCGTCGCCTCGTTCGTCGTGCCGAGGCTCATGGTGGAGGGCGGCCTGCGGGCGATCGCGGGCGGGTCGACGACCGACGAGACGAAGCTCACCGAGACCGGCGAGCGTCAGGTCTACCCCGCGAACGACGTCGGCCGGCTGCTGCCGCTGTACCAGACGCAGCTCATCGTGGCCTCGGCGCTGAACGAGGGGGGCGCGTTCTTCGGCCTGCTCGCGTACCTGATCGAAGGCAACCCCGCGGCGCTGGCGACGGCCGGGGTGCTCGTCGCCGTCCTGCTCTCGCGCTTCCCGGTCGCCGACCGCGTCCGGGGCTGGCTCGACGCCCACCTCGAACGCCTGGCCGAGCTGCGCCGGGACGAGTTCTCGACCGGCCCGTGAGCTTCATCGAGACAGCGCCGTCGTTCCCGTGGAAGGCACCCCCAAGGAGCCGCGGCTCCCCCCTTCTCCCCAGGTGGGAGAAGGTGCCCCGGAGGGGCGGATGAGGGGGCGCGCGACCGAAGGCCGGCGGGGTTTCCCCTCATCCGGACTTCGGCCACCTTCTCCCACCAGGGGAGAAGGGATGGTCGTCACGATATCCACCCCGCCAGGTTCGACGGCGCGAGACGCCTTCGAGAACGCTGCGGAGAGCTCCCCTTCACGGCCCGGCCCCGCCCGCTCGGTGGGGGGGCCGGTCGGGGCGATCCTCAACCCTTCTTGCCCATGAGCATGTCGAGGATCAGCATCTCGAGCTGCTCGTACTTCTTGGCGGCGCGCAGCTCCTCGACCTTCTTCTCGTCGACGGCGCGGACGATGTCGAGCAGGCGGAGGAAGAGGGTCTTCGAGTTGGCCAGGTGCTGGAGCGAGTCCTCGAAGGTGGTGGTCCGCATGGCCTTGACGTCCAGGCCCACGGCCTCGCCGTTCTTGCCGTAGCCGCTCTTCTCCAGGACCCAGACCTGGTTGAACGCCCGACGCAGGTCGACGGAGCCGAAGGTCTTGTCCTGGTCGTACTTCAGGCCGTTCTGGTCGTTCAGGTGCACCGACCAGAGCTTGTCGTGGTAGAGCGCGAAGGCCATGTCCTCGGAGGGGTCGATCCCGGCGAGGATGGAGTGGGCGCTCTCGATCAGCACGCCGGAACGCGCCGGGTCGACGGTCTTGTAGCCGATGGCCATCATGTGGCCGACGGTCGGCAGGAACGCGGAGTCGGTCGGCTCGTTGGGCTTGGCCTCGCCGAGGATCCGGATGTTCTTGTTGTGCTCCAGGATGGCCGACCAGGCGTCGACGATCCGGGCGATGGCCGTCTTGGCGCACTTGGCCTCGCGGATGTACGTCCCCTCGCGGGCCAGCCACAGGACGAAGTTCTTGCAGCCCACCTCGTCGGCCAGGTCGGCGCAGCGCTTCGCGCGGTCGATCGCGTACTGGCGCTCCTTGGGGTCGTTCGAGGTGAAGCCGCCGTCGAGCGTGCGGGGGTCTTCCCAGAGGCGCGGGGCGATGATCTCGACGAACAGGCCCTCGCCGTCCAGGATCTTCTTGACCTCGGCGGTCCCCTTGAGCGTCGCCTGCCAGTCGAGGTCGGCCGGGACGATGTCGTCGTCGTGGAACTGGACGCCGTCGAAGCCGAGCTCCTTGTACTTCTTCAGCTTCTGCGCGTACTCCATCTCCTTGCGGGCGGGGGGCCCGAACGGGTCGGCGCCGGTGCTGATGTTCCAGGGGCCGAACGTGAAGCGATACTGGGCGGGGGTGCTCATTGCGTCGAAAACTCCAGACAGACCGGCAGGCGGCGCCGCGGCCTCGCACGCGGGGGGGACGTCGACGGGCTCGTCGCGCCGTCGGTCCCTGTACTCTTACCCGAAGGGCGCCCGATCCTCAATGGTTCCGCGTCCGCCGTTGACAGGGATTGCCCCGGCGGGGGAAGATCCGGGCTCCCCGGGAGCGACGTCGCCGGCCGCCGGCGACTCCCCCTAGGCGGCGGTCCCGCCCCCGCGATCGTAAAGGAAGACAGGCACGACCAATGACGACCTACGCCCCCGAGACCTTCCCGCGCGCCTGGCTCCCCGAGGGCGTCGAGCTGAAGACCTGGGAACGGATCGAGCCCTGGTACAAGAAGCTCCTGGCGATGCCGGTCGACACGCCGGAGCGGCTGGAGGAGTGGCTGACCGCCGCGGGGGAGCTGAACGCCGCGGTGGGGCAGGAAGGGACCTCGCGGTATGTCGCGATGACCTGCCAGACCGACGACCCGGCGCGCGAAGCGGCGTACCTGGAGTTCGTCCGCGAGATCGAGCCGAAGCTCAAGCCCTACCTGAACCAGGTCCGCAACCGGTTCCTGGACGCCCCCGGCCGCGCGGGGCTGCCGGCCGACCGCTACCGGGTCTTCGCCCGCTCGCAGGAGAACCGCCGGGCCCTCTATCGCGAGGCCAACATCCCGCGCGAGACTCGCCTGGCCGAGCTTGAGCAGCAATACCAGAAGGCCATCGGCGCCATGACGGTCGAATTCCAGGGCCAGGAGCGGACGCTCGTCCAGCTCTCGCCGTTCCTGGAGTCCACCGACCGCGACGTCCGCCGCCAGGCGTGGACCCTCGCCGCCGGGCGCAGGCTGGCCGACCGCGACCTGCTCGACGGCCTCTTCGACGAGATGCGCGCCCTCCGCCTGGAGATCGCCCGCGAGGCCGGCTTCGACGACTACGTCGCCTACGCCTACAGGAATCGCGAGCGGTTCGACTACGGCCCGGAGCAGGCCCGCCAGTTCCACGACGCGATCGAGAAGGCCGTCGTCCCGCTGGCCTCGGCCATCCACCGCGAGCGCAAGGAACGCCTGGGGGTCGACTCGCTCCGCCCCTGGGACCTCGCCACCGACCCGCTGGGCCGCCCCCCCCTGAAGCCGTTCGAGGACGTCGACCGGCTGGCCGAGGGCTGCGAGGCGATCTTCCGCGAGGTCGCCCCGGAGCTGGGCGCCCAGTTCGCCTTCATGCGCGAGCGGGGGCTGCTCGACCTGGCCAACCGCAAGGGGAAGGCCCCCGGCGGCTACCAGACGACCTACGAGGCCGACCGCCTGCCGTTCATCTTCATGAACGCGGTGGGCGTCGACGGCGACGTCCGCACCCTGCTCCACGAGGGGGGCCACGCCTTCCACACGCTGGCCGCCCGCGGCGAGCCCCTGGCCGCCTATCGCGAGAGCCCGCTGGAGTTCTGCGAGGTCGCCTCCATGACCATGGAACTCTTCGGGACCGGCGCGAAGGATCCGTTCTACGACGCCGCCGACTCCGGGCGCTCCCACCGCAAGCTGCTGGAGGAGATCGTCACCATCCTCCCCTGGATCGCCACCGTCGACGCCTTCCAGCACTGGATCTACGACAACCCCGGACACTCCCGCGACGACCGCCGCGCCGCCTGGCGCGACCTCGTCGCCCGGTTCGGCGGCGACGTGGACTGGTCCGGCCTGGAGGACGCCCGCGACCACTCCTGGCACAAGCAATTGCACATCTTCCTGTACCCGTTCTACTACATCGAGTACGGCGTGGCGCAGCTCGGGGCGCTCCAGATCTGGAAGCGGAGCCTGACCGACCGCGCCGGCGCGGTGGCGTCGTATCGCGAGGCCCTCTCGATCGGCGGGGCGAGGCCCTTGCCCCAGCTCTTCGAGGCCGCCGGGGCCCGCTTCGCCTTCGACCGCGAGACCATCGCCCCGCTGATGGACGCCGTCGGCGAGGAGCTGTCGCGCCTGGCGCCGTGAGGGGGACGCCGCTGGACGGACTCCGCGACGCGTCCTAGGCTTCTCGGCCGGCCCTCCCGATTCGCCGGCCGTCCCTCGCGTCGATCGGAGGTCTGTTGATGGCATCGCCGGATCATCGCCTGTCACGCCGCGCCCTGCTGGGCGCGGCGGCTTCGATCGCGGTCGGCTCGGAGTTCGCGGGGGGGCGATCGGCCAGGGCGCGGACGTTCGCGGCCCCGTCGGGCCATGGCGTCGAGTTCACCTGGCCGACGGAGGAACTGATCGGCGACCTGCTGACGACCTGGCGCGGGGATCCGCGGGAATCGGCGTGCGTCCCGCATGGCGAGTGGGCCTCGGAGGAGGTCCGACGCCGGTACGGTGCCTGGGGGCCCGCGCCTCGGCGTTATCCGGTCGCCGAGGCGGCCGAGGGGAGGCCGGCGGAATGGCTGCGCGAGCGGGCGATCGCCGTCGGCCTGCGGTACGTCGGCCACGCCTACCAGCATCACCACGTCCCCGACTGGGAGCCCGCCCCGGGCTGGCCCTGGAAGGAGACGTGCGCGGGGGACAACGGCAAGGGGGTCGATTGCAGCAACTTCACCGGCTTCGTCTACAATCAGGGCTTCGGGATCCGGATGAGCACGGACGTCCGGCGCCAGGCCGAGCGGCCGGAGGCGGCGATCGGCGTCGAGGGCCGATCGCGTCGGCTGACGCGCGTCGAGCTGCCGGCCGAGCATGAGGCCAGGGTCCGCGCCCTGCGGACGGGGGACCTCCTCTTCATCCGGGGGAGGCCCGGCGGCGACGTCACCCACGTCGTGATGTGGATCGGGCCGATCGGGCGGTCGGAGTCTGGGCTGCCGCTGGTGCTGGACAGCCATGGCGCGGGGGTGATGGACGACGAGGGGCGGCCGATCCCCTGCGGCGTCCAGCTCCGGCCGTTCCGGGAGCGGTCCTGGTACGCCCGCTGCGCCAGCCACGCGCATCGGGTCATCGAGGGCTGAGGGTCAGGGTTCGGGCAGTCGGCCGAGGCAGACGATGGTGAGGTCGTCGAGCGGGGATCGGTCCCGGGCGTGGCGGCCGAGGGCGGCGAGGATGGCCTCGCCCACCTGGTCGGGGCCCCCGCCCGCCTGGCCGACGGCGCGCGCCAGGCGGTCGCGGCCGAGCGCCCCGCCGGTGGCGTCGACGGCGTCGACGAGGCCGTCGGAGTAGAAGACGACGACGTCGCCCGGGGCCAGGTCGAACCGCGAGGGGGGGTAGGCCGTGTGGGGCTCCACCCCCAGGGGGGGGCCGGCGCCGGGGCATTCCATGACTTCCACGCGGCCGTCGGCCCGGCGGATCAGCGGGCCGGGATGCCCGGCGGAGGCGAGCGTCACCCGGTGGGCGTCGGGGTCCAGCTCGGCCAGGAGCATCGTGACGAATCGGTTCGGCACGCCGGACTCGCGGCAGCTCTGGTTGACGTGGGCGAGGATCTCCTCCGGGGAGAACCCGGCGCGGGCGAGGAGGCGGACCTCCGGGCAGACGCCGGCCATGATGATCGCCGCGGGCATGCCGTGGCCGGAGACGTCCCCCAGGCCCACGCACCAGCGCGGGGAGGCCCCGGCCGGGGCGTCGGGATCCTCGACCTTGATGTAATCGTACAGGTCGCCGCCGACGTCCTCGACGGTCCGGTAGAACTCCCAGAAGGCGTAGCCGGCCACGTCCGGACGCGAGCGGGGGAGCAGGGCTCGCTGGATCTCGGACGCCGCGGCCCACGACGCCCGCTCGCGCAGCAGGCGGTCGTTCTCGACGGCCGCGGCGATGGGCGCGGCGAGGGCCGCCAGCAGGTCCATGTCGTCCTCCTTGAACAGCGCCTTCGAGGACGCGCCGTCGAGCTGGACCATGCCGATCGGCCGGCCGTCCCGCCCGATCAGGGGGGCGCAGACCGCCGTGCGCATGACGCCGGCGACGCTCTCCTGGTCCCTGAACCGCTCGTCGAAGGAGACGTCCTTGATGAGCAGGGCCCGGCCCTTGCTCAGCACCTCCTCCACGATGGTCCGGCTGAGGACCGGGGGCGTGTCGGCCGCGCCGCCGGGGCCGCGGGCGGCGCGGAGCGGCAGGGAGCCGTCGGTCTCCAGCGTCGCGATGTACCCCCGCTCCGCGCGCGGCAGGACGGCCATCAGCCCCGCGAGCGCCCGGCCCAGGCGCTCATCCAGCCCCATCGCCCCCCCTAGCGCCTGGACGACGTCCAGGACGCCCCGGAGAGCCTCGGCCGGGTCGGCGGCGCGGCGGACGAGGCCGGTGGAGCTGAGATCCTCGAGCGACCCCAGCACGGTGGGGTCCGCCATCTCCCCCGGCCTGCCGACGCGGGCGGCCGGCACGTGGAAGATGAACTCGTAGTCGACGATCTGGATCCGGGAGCCCTCGCGCAAGGGCGCCGGCTCGAACGGCCGCAGACGCGCCCCGTCGACGAGGGTGGCGTTCTTGCTCATCAGGTCGACGATGCGATACGACCCGTCGAACCGCCGCTCCACCCGGGCGTGATAGAGCGAGACCTTGGGGTGGTCGAGCGTCAGGCCGACCCGAGGGTGCCGGCCGATGTGCAGGTCGGGCCCCCGCAGCTCGATCAGGCGCTCCGTCCGCCCGTCCCGGATCACCTCCAGGATCGCCCCGACCCCGTCCCCGAACGTCATGGTCCCTGCCCCCGCTCACCGCAACGACTGCCTACGACCAGCATGCATTTCGCGGGCCGCCCCCCCGGCGAGTCCGGATCACCTCGCGGGTTCCCCTTCGCCCAGGAGGTAGGTCTTCAGGAACTGGACCTCGACGGCCTGCTGGTAGTCCTGGTTGGCCTTCCGGGAGAACCCATGCCCCTCGTTCAGCCCCACGACGTACCAGACCGGCGCGCCGTTCTCCCGGACCGCCGCGACGAGCTGCTCCGACTCCGACAGCGGCACGCGCGGGTCGTTCGCCCCCTGGATCACCAGGATCGGCGTCTTGATCCTGTCGGCGTGGCTCAGCGGCGAGACGTGTTCGAGGAACGCGCGCATCCTGGGGTCGCGCTCGTCGCCGTACTCGGCCCGGCGGAGGTCGCGACGGTAGCCCTGGGTGTTCTCCAGGAACGTCACGAAGTTGGAGATGCCGACGACGTCGATCCCGCACCGGATCCGGTCGTTGTAGTTCGTCTGCACGGCCAGCGACATGAACCCGCCGTACGACCCGCCCGAGACCGCCACCCTCGCCTTGTCCAGATCCGGCTGGGCGGCGATCCAGTCCAGCAGCGCACCGATGTCCTTGACCGGATCCTCGCGGAGGAAGCCGTTGTCCAGCTGGAGGTACGACTTCCCGTAGCCGTCGGAACCCCGGACGTTGGGGGCGATGACCACGATCCCCAGCTCATTGATCAGGTAGTTCAGGCGTCCCAGGAAGCCAGGGCGGAACTGGGCCTCCGGGCCGCCGTGGATCGAGATCAGGACGGGCCTGGGCCCGGCCGCCGCGCCGGCGGGGCGATAGACGAACGCCGGGATCGACTTGCCGTCGAACGAGGGGAACCGGATCAGCTCGGGCTCGACGAACGTCGAGGCGTCCAGGCCGCCGGTCTCGCTCTCGGTCCAACGCTCGTTCTTACCCTGGATCAGATCGCGGGAGAAGACATCCGACGAGGACCGCGCCGAGTCGAGCGTGAAGGCCAGCTCGTGCGACCCGCGGCGGAACTCCAGCCCGGAGATCCGCCCCGTCGGGAGGCCGGCCGGCGATTGCTCCGCCCCGTTCGCCCGGAGGTTGTAGACGTGGACGCGGCCGAGGCCCTCCTCGTTCGTCACGGCGGCGATGTACCAGCCGTCGTCGGAGAGGTCGAAGCCCTCGACGTCCCAGGGGACGTCGGCGGAGAGCACCGTCTCCGCGCCGGTCGCCAGGTCGTGCCGGGCGAGGCGGCGGAACTCGGAGTCGCGGTCGGTGACGTAGAACAGGGCCTTGCCGTCCTTCGAGAACTTCGGGGACGCGACGGCCGCCTTCGGCTGCCCCCGCGCGGGCCTGGGGGTGATCGAGCGGACCTCGCCCGTCGCGACGTCGACGAGATGGACGTAGGATTCGGTGATGGAGATGTATTCCTCCACCGCCACGGTCTTGCCGTCGGGGGACCAGTCGGAGACCGTCCACTGGCCGACGACCTCCTTCATGAGGCGGCGGAACGCGGGGTCGGCGGGGGCGGCGACGTAGAGGTCCATGTTCACGCCGTCGCGGGCGTTGCTGCTCCAGGCCAGCAGGTCGCCCGCGGGCGACCACCTCGCGGAGGCGTGCCGGCTCTTGCCGTCGGACAGCCGCGTCGACGAGCCGCCGGCGCGGTCCTGGAGGAATAGCTGGTAGTTCTCCGCGCCCCCCTCGTCCATCACGTAGAGGAACTGGTCGCGACGGGGGCGGGGCGAGACCCCCAGCACGCGCTCCGGCAGGAACGTCAGCTGCCGACGCGCCCCGCCGGGCGTCGCGACGTAATGCGCCTGCATCGTGTCGCCGAACCGGGTCGTGACGTAGACGCCGCGCTTGCCCTCCTCGTCGTCCCAGCCCTGGAAGCTCGCCGACCGGATGTTCTGGTAGCGGTTCAGCTCCGCGGCGAGCGAGGCCGGGATCGGCGGGATCCCCTCGGCCCGGATCGAGTCGGGCACGGGGATCGTCGGCTCCTGGGCCGAGACGAGGCCGGCGGCGGCGAGAAGGGCGAGCAGCGGCGCGAGTCGGCGCATGTCCGGGCGTTCCTTGGGTTGGGGGTCGACGGGCCGATCAAGGAGCGTAGACGAACTCGTTGACGTTATAAAGCGCCCGGCAGAACGTCGGGCCGCCGTGGGAGCGGATCAGGGCGGCGCCGGCGGCTCGCTCGGTCGACGAGGGCGGGCGGGACAGGGCCAGGGCGAAGGCCCGCTCCACCTGCTTCTCGGGATCCGGCCCGGCCTCGGCGGCGACGCGGCGGGCGAACGCCTCGGCCTGCTGGACGACGAAGCCGCTGTTGAGCAGGTCGAGCGCCTGGAGCGCCGTGGTGGAGGTGTTCCGCCTGGGGGCGACGAGGGCGGCGTCGGGGCAGTCGAACGAGCCGAAGGTCGGGTCCTGCTGGCTCCTCGGCTTGAACTGGTAGATCATCCGGCGGAAGGCGTCGGCGCCCAGCTCGGCGCGGGGCTTGTAGATGGCGACGTAGTTGGAGTTCTCCTCCCAGATGTTGTAGCCGGGGCCCCCCATCCTGTCGTCGAGCTGGCCGCTGGCGACGAGGATGGCGTCGCGGACGGCCTCGGCCTCCAGCCGGCGGGGGGACACGCGCCAGACCAGGCGGTTCTGGGCGTCGACCTCGCGGGCCTTCGGGTCGATCCGGGACGACTGCCGGTAGGCCGCGGACAGAACCATCAGCCGATGGATCGGCTTGAGCCGCCATCCTTCCGCGATGTACCGCGACGCCAGCCAGTCCAGCAGCTCCGGGTGCGACGGCTCCCCGCCGTTGAAGCCGAAGTCGCTGGGGGTGGCGACGATCCCCCGGCCGAAGTGGTAGTGCCAGAGCCGGTTCACCATCACCCGGGCCGGCAGCGGGTTGGACGGGTCGCCGATCCAGCGGGCCAGCGCGAGCCGACGCTCGGACTCGGGCGCCCCCGGCGACGCCTCCCACGACCACCCCGGCTTGATCGCCGAGAGGGCCGCCGGCTCGACCTCGACCCCCGGCTGCATCGGGTCGCCCCGGCGGAGCAGGTGGGTGGGCCCCGGCTGGTTGAACATGCCGGCGTAGACGGAGATCTTGTCGCCGAGGTTCGCCAGCTCCGCCTCCAGCTCGGCCTTGCGCCGGCGGAGCGCCGCGGTCTCGGGGTCGGCGGGAGCGGCCTCGGCGCCGGCGACGCCGTAGGGGGCGCGGTCGATCGACGTGGCGACCACCCGCCAGTCTTCGGGGGCCTCGGCGGCTTCCACGATATAGTGGATGGGCAGGCGATCCTGGTACGTCCCCTCGCGGTCGCGGCCCCAGACGACGCGGTCGATCTCGACGGCCTCCGGCCACTCGACGGTCGCCACGCCGCGGCCGGGGGAGTGGGAGATCCAGCTCCGGCCGTTCCCGAGGAGTCCGTCGTTGAGGTGGACGATCTTGTGGATCGCCGCGCCGGGGTACTCCGACGACGCCGACGCCCTCCCGCCGGCCGAGGCCAGCGCCACGTTCCGGGGCTCGTCGCCGGCCGAGTAGACCTCCAGCTCGTCGATGCAGGGCTCGATCGGGTCGGCCGTGGCGAGGATCGTCATGCGCACCATGCGGGCCTTCACCGGCGCGAACCGCTCGACGTTGCGGCGGGGGCTCACCATCGGCCGGGACGGGGCGTCGGCGTCGGGCCGGGCGAGGGGCTCGCCCCGGTCCAGCTCCAGGTCGATCCGGGCGATCTCCGACCGGACGACGGCCGCCCGCGCGCGACGCTCGGCGACGTCCTGGGCGTCGACCTCGCGCGAGCCGTGGTCGACCCCCGCGAAGACGGCCTGCATCCCGTAGTAGTCCTTCTGCGAGATCGGGTCGAACTTGTGGTCGTGGCAGCGGGCGCAGTTGACGGTCAGGCCGAGGAACGCGGTGGCGGTCGCCGTGATGACGTCGTCCAGGTCGTCGGCCCGTTGCTGCTTCATCCCCTCGGGGGCCTGGTTGGCGACGATGTCGTGCGTGCCGCCGACGAGGAAGCCGGTGGCCGCCTGCACGAGCCAGTCGTCGTCGCCTTCATCGCCGGGGGGGAGGGCGTCGGCCGCCAGCTGCTCGGCCACGAACCGAGGGAAGGGGGTGTCGCGGTTGAACGCCCGGACGACGTAATCCCGGTATGGCCAGGCGTCGGGACGGGGCATGTTCGTCTCGTACCCATGGCTCTCGCCGAACCGAACGACGTCCAGCCAGTGCCTCCCCCAGCGCTCGCCGTAATGGGGACTGGCGAGGAGGCGGTCGACGAGCTTCTCGTAGGCCAGCGGGTCGGGGTCGGCGACGAACGCGGCGACCTCCTCCGGCGTCGGCGGCAGGCCGATCAGGTCGAAGGAGAGGCGCCTGACGAGGCTGGCCCGGTCGGCCTCGGGGGACGGGGAGAGGCCGGCCTCGCGGAGCCTGGCCAGGATGAAGCGGTCGACCGGCGTGCGGATCCGACCCATATCGGCGGGGTCGACGCGCGGCGGCGCGGCGGCGACGATGGGCCGCAACGACCACCAGTCGGCGCCGGCCCGGGGGGGGCCGAGCGGCTCGGCGGCGTAGGTCGCGCCGGCCTCGACCCATGCGCGGAGCGCCTCGATCTCCTCGGGCTTGAGCGGGGTCTTCGGCGGCATCTCGCCGGCGATAACTTTTTCGATGATGAGGCTCTCGTCCGGGTTGCCGGGGTCGAACGCCTCGCCCGAGTCTCCCCCTTCCAGGGCCGTGGCCCGGGTGGAGAGGTCGAGCCCCCCCTTATGCGAGTCGGCCGCGTGGCAGCGGACGCACGACGCCGCCAGCACCGCCTCCCCGGCCGACGGCTTCGCATCGCCCGCCGTCGCCATCGTCGTCGCCGCGCCGATCAGCCACGCCGCCATCATCACCCTTCGCATCGCGACGACCCTCGACGGATTGGGAGGTGGTTGGATCATTCTACAACATAACGCGACGGCCTGGCCGGGGATACGGGGCTGGCTTCGGACCGCCTCGAACGCCCTAAACTCCCGCCCCGAAAGTTGGCTTCGTTCGTCGCGCGAGACAATCAAGGTTTCGGACGCAAAACCATTGATACAAAAGGCTTGCCGGAAATCTCGCGTGGCTTCGTTCGTCGTTTTCGAAGTGTTTTCCGGAGGTGGCCGGGGGGCCGCGCGACGCTCCATCCGCGCCGGGTCGCGACCGGGACGACGGGAGGGACCATCATTCATGACCGCGCGAGGATGCGTGACGACATCGCCGGCCGGTGCCCTGGGCCGCTTGAACCGATTCCGGGATGACAAGGAGCGGGAGGATCAATCACCCCTAAGCTCCGCGGCGGGAGGCGGGAGATTTCAGGTTTCTGGTTTTTTCGACGAATCGGCCGGGCGGGCTGTGAGCGGGCGATTCGGGATGGCGTCGGTCTTGCCCATGGCGGGCATGGATAACGACGCAACTTTTCGGCCTGGAGTCCGGGGGGAGCGGCCGGAGTTCTTGGTGTCCTGGGCCCCTTCTCGCCCCCCTCGATCGCCGAGCTGACGACCCGACACTTTCGGGATGGCATCCGGGCGCGCCCCGGCCGCCTACCCCCGGCGGGCTCCTTTCGACGGAGCACCACGAGGGGAGGAGGGGGGAGCGCGTCCGCCGCGCGCTCGGTGGATGATTCGCGCGGCCATCGTGTCTCTCCCGAGCGGGGGAAGCTCGTCCCCCACTCGGGATGAGGTCACTTGCCCAGCACCGGCCGAGCCTGGGCGGGGGAGCCGGGCACGTCCTCGAGGACCGCGCGGAAGCCGTCGGGACGGCGCGTGGGGTCGAAGCTGACGTGCAGCGCGTGGGTGCCCCGGTCCAGGTCGAGGATCAGGGCGTCGGGCGCCTTGGCGTCTTGCTCGACGCGGCGGCCGTCGATCCAGAAGGTCAGCCCGGCGGCCGAGTCGAACTTCACGCGGACCGGGCCGGGGGTCGTGACCTCCAGGTCGGTCCGGAGCAGCGCGACGGGACGGGCGGCGGGGCGGGGGTTGACGGGGACCTCGCCGGCGGGGATCCGCCCGGCGACGGTCGCGTAGAACGACTTCCACGGCAGGCTGTCGCCGGCCTCGATGACGGCCTCGGGGCTCGTGCGGGTCATGGCCCTGGCCGAGTCGGGCGTCGCGGCGAGGGCGCGCCAGCGGCGGAGGATCCGCTCCTGGCTGACGGCGTAGTCGCCGATCTTGCCCAGCCGGGACATGAACGCCACCAGGTCGATCAGCTCGCCGCGGGTGAGCGGATCGGCCAGGCCGGCGGGCATGATCGAGCCGGCCGTCTTCTGCTCCTCGATGGAGTCGATCGGGACGGAAACCTGCTCGTCGTCGGAGTCTCGCAGGACGAGTTCCGTGTCGGTCTGGCGGACCGGGATGCCGGTCAGCAGGCGGCCGTCGTCGGTCGCGACGATGACGGAGTGGTAGTTCTCCTTCACGGCCTTGTTCGGCTCGATGATCGAGTCGAGCAGGTAATCGACCGGGGCGCTGGCGCCGATGCTCTCCAGGCTGGGGCCGACCTGGCCGCCGGCGCCGGCCACGGCGTGGCACTTGAGGCAGGTGAGATCCTCGCGGCGGAAGACGGCCTCCCCGCGCGCCGGGTCCCCCTGGGAGAGCGCCGCCAGGAGCGCGGCCTTCTCCTCGGGGGTCCACTCGCGGTTGGTCTCGCCCAGCGATCCGGCCTTCGCCAGCGCGTCGACGAGTTCCGTCGCCGGCCTGCCGCTGGCGCGGATTTCGCGGACGGCCAGCTTGGCGAGGTCCGCGTCGATCTTCTTCCCTTCCAGGGCCTTCGCCAGCGCGGCGGGGCCCTCGCGACGGTCGAGGAAGCCGTTGAGGACGGCCCTCGCCTCGCCCAGCCGCCCGGAGTCCAGCTCGACGAGCCACGCCGCGGCGCGGTCGGCCACCGCCGCCGGGTCGCGCATCGCCAGCAGGGCGAGGGCCTGGGCCCGGGCGATGCGGTCGCCACCGGGCCCCGCGAGGCTCGCCACGACGGCCTCGGCGTCGGCGTCCTCGGCCGCCAGCAGGCCGCGGATCGCCTCCCATCGGATCGTCGCCGGCGTCGCCGCGTCGCGGGCCAGCTCGACCAGCCTGGGCCGCAGCGAGGCCACCTTCCACGCGCCGGCCGCCGCGGTCGCGGCCAGACGGACCGACTCGTCGGGGGAGTCGAGCAGCGGCGCGATCGCGGCCGTGTCGCCGACCGGGACGGCCTTACGCTCCCTCGCCGCGCGGACCAGCGCGTTCAGGAGCGCGGCCTGTCGCGCGGGGGGCGTCGCCTCGGGGCTCGCGATCGCCCCCAGCAGCAGCCCGAGTTCCTCCGGGCCGCCGAGCGTGGCCGCCAGGTTCAGCACGGCCGGCTCCGCGTCGGCCGGGACGCGGCCCTCGCGGTAGAGCGACAGCAGCGGCTGGAGCGCCCCGGCCGAGCCCACGGCCTGGAGGCCGAAGATCAGCTTGCGGGCGTCCCCCAGCACGTCGAGCCGGCCCGCCTGGACGGCGGGGAGCCAGGCCGGCGCCAGGTCGCGCGCCGTCAGCCACAGCGCGTAGTCGAGGAAGCCGTCCATCGGCCGGTCGAGCGCCCGGAAGGCCAGCGTGGCGGCCTCCGCCGTCGGCGTCCGGGCCAGCGACCGCGCCGCCTCCAGCCGCACGCGGGGGTTCTCGTCCTCGGGCAGCGCCGCCAGCAGCTCCACCGAGCTTTCCGGCGTGCGTCCCTCCCAGAACGGCGCGATCCGGGCCGCCGCGGCGCGGACCCGCGCGTCCTTCGAGGTGAGCGCCTGCTTCAGCAGGTCCGGCTCGGGGACGTCCAGCGACTGGTACGTCCAGAGCCCTTCCAGGCGGTTCCGCTCGAAGTTCGGGTCGGCCGGGTCGAGGGCCGCGACCCACTTCGCCAGCTCGGGGATGACTTCCTCCGCCCCCCGCTCCTTCAGCACGCGCTTGGCGTGACGGCGGGTGTGGTCCTCGGGCAGCTTGAGCGCCTCGAGCAGGGCGGGGACGTCGGCGCCGACGAGCTTCGGGCGCTCGACGAGCGGGCGGCCCTTGGCCGTGACGCGCCAGATGCGGCCCCGGGTCTGGTCGCGGCGGGGGTCGCGGAAGTCGACCTCGCCGTGCTGGATGATCGGGTTGTACCAGTCGGCGATGTAGATGGCGCCGTCGGGGCCCATCGCCACGTCGATCGGCCGGAACGACACGTGGTCGGTCTTGATGAGTTCGGCCTGCTCGCGCGAGGCGAACCCGGCGCCGTCGTCGCTGAGGACGAACCGGCAGACGCGGTTGCCGCGGAAGTCGTTGGTGATCAGGCTCCCCTGCCACGATTCGGGCAGGTGCCGGCCGGTGGCGACCTCCAGGCCGCAGTACTTGG
Source organism: Paludisphaera sp. (assembly GCF_037189885.1). Lineage (NCBI taxonomy): Bacteria > Pseudomonadati > Planctomycetota > Planctomycetia > Isosphaerales > Isosphaeraceae > Paludisphaera > Paludisphaera sp. The sequence continues at coordinate 7,836 of NZ_JBBCIR010000053.1, read as the reverse complement.
GGCTGCCGGGGTTGAGGCCGTGGAGCAGGCGGACGGCGTCGACCGCCGTGACGTAGTACGCGCCGGGGAGGGCGTAGTTGATCCCCTCGCCGCCGGCGCCGTCGGTCGCGAACGAGTTCCCCCAGGCGTCGATTTGGTGGCCCCACGGGTTGACCAGTCCGCGGATGAAGACGTCCAGCTCCATCGTCTCGGGCCGGTAGCGCCAGATGCCGCCGCCGTTGAGCCGACGGACGCCGTGGGGGGTCTCGATGTGGCTGTGGATGTAGATCGACTGGTTGAAATACAGGTTGCCGTCGTGCCCCCACCGCAGGGTGTGCAGCAGGTGGTGGGTGTCCTCGGTGCCGAAGCCCGAGAGGACGACGCGGGTGGAGTCGGCCTTGCCGTCGCCGTCGGTGTCCTTCAGGTGGAGCAGCTCGGTGCTGTTGGCGACGTACACGCCGCCGTCACCGGGCTCGACGCCGGTGGGGATCAGCAGGCCGTCGGCGAAGACCGTGGTGGAGTCGGCCACGCCGTCCCCGTCCTTGTCCTCCAGCACCAAAATCTTGTCGTTCGCCTCCTGGCCCGGCTTGATCTGGGGGTAGACCTCGGACGAGGCGATCCAGAGCCGCCCCTGGGGGTCGAAGTTCATCTGGATCGGCTTGGCGATCAGCGGGTCGGCGGCGTAGAGGTTGACCTCGAAGCCGTCGGCCACGATGAACGACTGGCGCTCCAGCTCGGGATCCGGGTCCGGGAGCGGCCCCTCGGCGTTCTGCGCGCGGGCGACGCCGAGGGAGCAGAGGGCGAGCAGCCCGAAGACGGCGGCGCGTCGGGAAAGGCGGGTCATCGGGCGGCCTCCGTCTTGCGGTTCATTTCCTTCTCGTGCGCGATGGCCTCGCGCAGCGCGTCGATCTCCGCCTCCTTGGCGTCGACCAGCGGGTCGAACTGGGGGATCTCGACGGCGTTCCGCCCCTGCTCGTGCTTGCGGAAGCCGAACAGGTAGGTGATGTTCTGGGGCCGCCAGCGGTGGAAGAACAGCTCGTTCTTGGCGACGATCGTCCGGCGAAGCGCCTCGACCTCCTCGGCGTCGAGGTCGGCGCCGGGGAGGAGGGCCGTCGCGAGCGCGCGGTAGCCCGCCCCGTTCGGGTGGATCCCGTCGTCGGTCAGGGTCGCGCGGCCGGCCGGGTCCATCGACTCGTAGCGCCGGGCCATGGGCGTCAGGACGTCGACGAACGCCGCCCCGCGCTCCTCGGCGATCGACCGGATCGCGTCGGCGTAGAGCTTCAGGTCGCGGTTGTGCGCCGTCGGGTCGGGCAGCGGGGCCGGCATCGCCGCGTGTGCCTGCGGGGAGAGCAGGACCAGCCGCGCCTTGAGCGGCGCGACGGCGTCCAGGAAGGCGTTGTAGCCCTCCACGAACCGGGGCAGGCCCGCCTCGCCGTCGAACGACTCGGCCATGCCGTAGCCGACGACCAGCACGGTGGGCTTGGAGTCGGTGACGTGCTTCACCAGCTCGCGGAAGCCGGCCTCCGGCGGTTCGAGTTCGAACCCAGCGCGGGAGAGGCCGCGAACGGTGTCGGCGCTCCAGCCCAGGTTGCGGAACGTCACGTTCCTGTCGGCGTTGGCCAGCGTCAGGGCCGTCTCGACGTACCCGTAGCGCTGTTCGCGCTCGATGAAGGTGTCGCCGACGAAGACGACGCGGTCGCCGTCCTTGAAGTCCCAGGGGGGCGTGGCGGCCAGGCCCGTCGACGTCGCGACGAGCAGGAACCCCGCGAGGAGGCCCCGGGCGGGGGAGAGGCTTGGAGCAAACAAGGTGGGGAGGCTCCGACGATCACGAAGGACGGCGCGCGCGGGAGGCGCGCGCCGGTCGTTCCGGGCAAGGGGGATGAAAGCAATCTAACGCCCGGACGCCCCTCGGTCGAGACCAGGCCTCGACGGCCCCGACCCCGCCGCGTCGCTCAGAAGTTCTTGATGACCTGGAAGATCGACTGCGTCTCGAACGGGATCGGGCCGACGACGGGGACCTCCAGCCCGGCGAGCACGTACCACTCGTTCCCCACGCCGAACCGCAGCCCCGGCGTCAGCGTGAAGTACGTCGCCCGGCCGCCGCTTACCTCCGCGTGGAGGTTGGCCGCCGTGTACAAGACGAGGTTTTTGAAGTATTTGGCGTCGGCCGGCGTGACGTAGCGGCCCACCGCCAGGCGGGCGTCGAACGAGGTGAACGAGGCGGGCGAGGCGTTGAAGCCGGTCCAGGGGTTGGACGCCTGGAGCCGCCGCTTCGCGGGCGTCGAGTTCGTGGGGACCGTCGCGCCGACGGCCCCGCGCGCGACCCACCGCCCGGCGGGGTTCGCCCAGAACTCGAAGTCCGGCGAAAGGCTCGCGGCCCCGTTGCCGTTGCGGGCGTCCCCCGTCGGCGTCCGGACGAACAGGTTGGTCGTGAGCGTGTACCGCCGGTCCTCGGCCAGCAGCACCCGGGGCGCGATCGTCAGGTCGCCGAAGTCGGTCCAGTTCCCCGAGCCCGGCGGCCGGGCGGCGTCGGGGCCCGAGAAGACGAACGGGACGAACCAGCCCAGTTCGAGGCGCCGGCTCAGCGGCGTGAACAGGAAGAAATCGCCGCCCTGGACGTCCCCCCCGCCCGGGGCCCCGCGAGCGTAGTTGTACGAGAAGACGAACAGCCGGTAGAACGCCCCGTCGGCGTTGTTGATCCAGGTCTGCCGAGGCGCGTCGCCCGGCGCGGGGGCGTACGCCTCGTCCCACCCCTCCGAGAACAGCGAGCGCAGCCCGAGCGGGCGCCACGCGTCGTGACGCAACGGCCCGACCAGGGAGTCCAGCGCCACGTCCGGGAGCGACCCGACGACCCGCGTCGGCCCCTCCGCGGGCTCCTCCTGGAACGCCTTCGCCCCGCCCCAGGGCGCCACGACCGCCGCCGCGATCCCCAACAGGCCAAACCACGACGAACGGCGTCGAATGTCCATGGCGCGATCCCCAGGTTCCTGGGCCGACTATCTCAGTCCCTAGATCGGGCCGCGCGGACATCCGGGTTGAGCCGAGTGGACAGGATCTTTCGGCCCGGGCGACGAACCCGGACAATCGGGCAGCCTCGGGATCTCCCGGACCCACCAGCGAAGCCCCAACCCGAAGACGCCTCATGAAGCCGCCTCGCCTCTCGTTCGCCCTCATCGTCACGATCGCGTCCGCCCTCGCCGCCCCCGCCCGCGGCGAGGAGGCCCCGCGCGGCGTCCGCGTCATGACGTGGAACATCTGGCGCGGCGGCGACCGCGCCATGGACGACGCCGACCCCGCCGCGAAGCTCGCCAAGCAGCGCCGCGTGGCCCAGGTCATCCGCGACAGCGGCGCCGACGTCGTCGCGATGGTCGAGACCTACGGCGGCGGCGAGGCCATCGCCGGGGAGCTGGGCTTCCACTTCCGCCCGCGCGGGACGAACGTCTCGATCCTCAGCCGATGGCCCATCGGCCGCGACCTCTCGGTCTACAAGCCGTTCCACTGCGTCGGCGCCGTCATCGAGCCCCCGGACGCCCCCCCGTTCGCCCTGTACTCCGTCTGGATCCACTACGTCGACGACGTCTGGACCGACCCGCGCTCCCGCGACGGCCGCTCGCCCGGGCAACTCGTCGCCGACGACGGCCCGAGCCGGTTGGACGAGGTCCGGGCGATCCTCGCCGGCGCGGAGGAGAAGGCGAACGGCCTGCCGCTGATCGTCGCGGGGGACTTCAACAGCAACTCGCACCTGGATTACACCGAGGCCGCGCGCGACCAGCACGGGATGGTCGTCCCCTGGCCCGTCACCCGCGAGATCGAGGCCGCCGGCTACGTCGACGCGTATCGCGCGTGCAACCCGACGGTCGACCGCGCCCGCGACCGGACGTGGTCGCCGCGGTTCCCGGAGCAGATCCAGGACCGGATCGACTTCATCTTTTCCAAGGGAGACGCGCTCCGCCCCGCCTCGGCCGTCCGGCTCGACGAGGCCGAGGGCGTCTGGCCGTCGGACCACGCGGCGGTGGTCGCGGACTTCCAGGCGCGTTGACGCCGGGGCCGGCCGGCTGAGACGATGGACCCCGCGACCCAGGCGCGACGACGACGATGGGAGGCCCCGCTCCGGGGCGAGCCGACGATGGCCGAGAACCCGACCGGGCCCGACCCCGACGAAGCGACCAAGCACGCCGCCGCCGAATGGCTGTTCCGGGACGACCCCCCGGCGGCGCGAAGGCCCGAGCCGCCGACCGTCACCCCCGGCGGCGAGGGCTTCGACCTCGCCGATTCTCCGGCGCCGACGCCGACGCGCCGGCCCCACGTCCCGCCGTCGCCCGCGTCCGAGCGGGAGCCCGCCGCCGAGTCGGCCCACGCCGCGCGCGCCGCCGCCCCGCGAGCCGACCGCCCGGCCGCCCGCCGCCTGGACTCCGCGCCCGCCGTCGACACCCCCTGGTCGCGATGGGCCGAATGGGGGCCGACGATCGCCGCGATGGCCGCCTGGTCGGTCGTCGCCTGGACGCTCATCATCCTGCTGCTGTCCTCCGAGCTTTACGGCGCCGCGCTGGCGATGTTCGCGATCGGCTCGGTCGTCGGCCTGGCCCTCTTCTACCCGATCGTCGTCACGCTGGAGCGCCCCACGCGGATGACGCCCGAGCAGGCGCTCCGGGACTATTACCAGGCGCTCTCGCACCACCTGCCCCACTACCGGCGGATGTGGCTGCTGCTGAGCAACGCCGGCCGGACTTCGTCCCGGTTCGCCTCCTACGAGGGCTTCAAGCGGTACTGGAAGGAGCGGCTGGCCGGGCTCCGCGAGGGGAAGGCGAAGGGGTCGACGCCGCTGACGTTCGTCGTCTCCGGCTTCAAGTCGGAGAAGAGCGGCGGCAAGACCGAGATCGACGCCACCTGGACCGTCGAGGTCTTCGTCCGCGGCCGTCGCGAGGAGGGCCCGATCGCGACCTTCCCCGGCGCCGGCACGTTCGCGAAGGGGCCCGACAGAATGTGGTACATCGACGACGGCACGCTCGGCGACCGACCGCCGGCGCGACGCGAGGAGGCCGCGGAGTGAGCCGGGCCGACGTGATCGCGGTCCGGGGCGCCCGGACGCACAACCTGAAGGGCGTGGACGTGGACCTCCCGCGCGACTCGCTGGTGGTCCTCACCGGCGTCAGCGGCTCGGGCAAGAGTTCGCTCGCGTTCGACACCGTGTTCGTGGAGGGCCGCCGGCGGTACGTCGAGAGCCTCTCAGGCCACGCGCGGCGGTTCCTCGACCAGTTCGAGCGGCCGGACGTCGACGAGGTGGACGGCCTGCCGCCGACCGTCGCGCTCGACCAGCGCGGCGGCGACCCCGGCCCGCGCAGCACGGTCGGCACGCTGACGGAGATCCAGGACTCCCTGCGCCTCCTCTTCTCCCGTCTGGGCCTCCCCCACTGCCCGAAATGCGGCCTGCCGATCCGCAGCCAGACCCCCGAGCAGATGGCGGCCTCCATCCTGGCCCTGCCGGCCGGCACGCGGCTCCTCCTGCTGGCCCCGCTGGTCCGGGGCCGCAAGGGTGCGCACGCCGAGGTCTTCCAGGCCATCCGCCGCGCCGGGCTGATCCGGGCGAGGGTCGACGGCGAGGTCGTGGAGATCGACGAGCCGCCGAAGCTCGCGAAGACGAAGCTCCACGCGATCGACGCCGTGGTCGACCGGCTGGTGATCCGCGACGGCGTCGCCCCCCGGCTGGCCGAGAGCCTGGGCCTGGCGCTCAAGCTGGCCGACGGCCTGGCGACGGTCGCCGTGGACTCGGGGGGGACCTGGGAAGACCGGACGATGAGCGTCCACCACGCCTGCCCGGACTGCGGCGTGAGCATCCCCGCCCTCGAACCCCGCGGATACAGCTTCAACAGCCCGCAAGGCGCCTGCCCGACCTGCGAGGGCCTCGGCGTCGTCGTCCCCGACCCCGAAGCCCCGGAGGAAGTCCCGTGCCCCGCCTGCCATGGGGCCAGGCTGCGGCCCGAGGCCCTCGCCGCGCGGGTGGGGGGCAAGTCGATCGCCGAGGTGGGCGACCTGGCCGTCGACGCGGCCCGCGCGTTCTTCGACGGCCTGACGTTCGCCGAGGAGGACGACGCCGCCGTGGCCGCCCCCCTGCTCCGCGAGATCCGCGGCCGGCTGCGGTTCCTGGCCGACGTCGGCCTCGGATACCTGACGCTCGCCCGCGCCGCCGGCACGCTCTCCGGCGGCGAACTCCAGCGGGCGCGGCTGGCGACGCAACTCGGGTCGGAACTCGTCGGCGTCTGCTACGTCCTGGACGAGCCCACCGCCGGCCTCCACCCCAGCGACACCGACCGCCTCTTGCAAAACCTCCGCAAGCTCCGCGACCTCGGCAACAGCCTCCTGATCGTCGAGCACGACGAGTCGATCATCCGCGCCGCCGACTGGCTCGTCGACGTCGGCCCCGGCGCGGGGCCCTCGGGGGGGGAGATCGTCGCGGTCGGCCCGCTGGAACGCATCGCGGAATCCCCCGCGTCGCTCACCGGCCGCCATCTACGCGGCGAGGGCAGCCGCGCGCGGGGCCGCTCGGATCGGCTCGCCAGGTCCTCTGGATGGCTGACGATCGAGGGCGCCACCGTCCACAACCTCCGCGACATCGACGCGAAAATCCCCCTGGGCGCGCTGACGTGCGTGACGGGCGTGAGTGGGTCGGGCAAGAGCACGCTGGTCTTCGACGTGCTGGCGAGGGCCTTCCGCCGCCGCGAGCGGGGCGACGCGCGTCCCGCGCCGGAGCTGGGGGCGGTTGCCGGGTGGGATTCGCTGATCGGCATGGTGGAGGTCGACCAGTCGCCCATCGGCCGGACGCCCCGGTCGACCCCCGCGACGTTCACAGGTGCCTTCGACGAGATCCGCCGCGTCTTCGCCAAGGCCCGCGAGTCGCGCATCCGGGGCTACGGCCCGGCGCGGTTCAGCTTCAACGCCAGGGGCGGTCGCTGCGAGGTCTGCCGCGGGCTGGGGAAACGTCGCGTGCCGATGCGGCTGCTCCCCGACCTGTTCGTCGTCTGCGAGGAGTGCCGCGGCCAGCGGTTCAACCGGCCCACGCTGGAGGTGCTGTTCAAGGAGAAGTCGATCGGCGACGTGCTCGACATGCGGGTCGACGAGGCCATCGATTTCTTCGGCGCCCAGCCGCGCGTGCTGCCGGGGCTGCGGTCGCTGCAAGACGTTGGCGTGGGCTACCTGACGCTCGGCCAATCGGGCGCGACCCTCTCCGGCGGCGAGGCCCAGCGCGTGAAGCTGGCGGCCCACCTCAGCCGCCCGGAATCCGGCGACCTCCTCTACATCCTGGACGAGCCGACGACCGGCCTGCACTTCGCGGACGTCAACCGCCTCCTCGGCGTGCTCGACCGCCTGGCCGATCGCGGCAACACCCTCGTCGTCATCGAGCACAACCTCGACGTCATCGCCGCCGCCGACTGGGTCCTCGACATGGGCCCCGACGCCGGCGCCCAGGGCGGCCGGATCGTCGCCATCGGCCCCCCCGCCCAGATCGCCGCCTCCCCCGACAGCCCGACGGGGCCCTACCTGAAGCACGTGATCGACGCGACCGAAGGCGATCCTGGGCATGCGACGCCTGATCCTTGAAGGCCAGGCCGGGGTGGCGCCCTGATCGCGTCGCGGATCGGCCCGAGGCCGACGAAACGCGCCTACGACATGATCGGCTTCCATCTCTAGTGGTAGACCGCATTGGTTTCTAACGCCTGCTCCGATATTCTGGCCCGCCAGGAGGAGGGCCAATGACGAAGCGACATGTGGTGCAACTGACCGACGAACAAAGAGCCGACCTCATCAAGCGGGAGGACGGGCCGCTCACCCGACGGCAACGCAACCGGGTCCAGGTCCTCC
>NZ_JBBCIR010000052.1:0-1945 GCF_037189885.1 Paludisphaera sp. | reverse complement strand
GTTGGGGGGCGCGGGGGGGGGGGGGCCCCGCCCGCGCCACAAAAACGGCCTCGGTGGCGCGCGCCCTTCCGGCCATCGACGGTCGCGATCCGTCGTTCGGTCATCCGGGTTGTCAAGGAGCGATGAAGCGGCGCTTCGAGGGGCAGGATCAGCGGGGCGGCTCCGGGGATTTCACGAATCCCGGAAAGATTCCGGATCGCGGCCGCCCCGTCCACGTCAGCCGAGCTTGGAGCGTTGGGCCCAGACCTTCTCGAACGCCTCGGCGTACTGGTCGACCAGCTCGGGGACGTCGGAGGTGAAGTAGGGGAGGGCGATGGCGGTCCGGTTGGCCTCGTCGGAGCCGGGGAGGTCGGGGATGGCGGGGGGGTGGCGCCACCATTCGGCCTCGGCGTAGATGGCCATCTTGTGCTGGAGGGGGTAGGAGAGGGCGCGGGCGCGGACGCCCTCGGCCTGGAGCGCCTTGACGATCGCCTCGCGAGAGGCGCCGGCCTTCGACTCGTCGAGGAACAGGATGTTGTTGGCGTAGTAGATCCGCCGGGCATCGGGGGGGCAGGGGGGCTCGACCAGGCCGGGGAGCTGGGCGATCCGGTCGTTCAACCGGCGGACCTGGGCGGCGCCGGCCTCGTTGCGTGCGTCGAGCTTCGGGAGCTGCGAGCGGACCAGGGCGGCGGCCAGGGGATTGATCCGGAGCTTCAGGCCGAGGCTCGCCCCGGCGTAGCGGCGATAGCGGCTGTCGGCCGGGAACCGCGAGGGGTGCTCGGAATGGCCGAACGCGGTGGCGCGTTCGAAATCGTCCCGCTCCAGGTACGTCCCCATGCCCCCTTCCATGGCGGGCAGGGGCTTGCTGGCTTGATAGCTGAAGATCGACATCCTGCCCCACGACCCCAGCGGCTTGCCGCCGTAGGACGCCCCGTGCGCGTGGGCGACGTCCTCCAGCAGGGCCAGGCCGTGCTCGCGGGCGAAAGCCGCCATGTCGTCCATCGGGCAGGGGAGGCCCATCCAGTGGACCGGCAGCATGGCCCGGACGCTGGGAGTCAGGCGGCGGCGGGCGTCGTCCAGGTCGAAGTTCAGCGTGCGCGGGTTCACGTCCACGAACCGCGGCACCAGGCCGAAGAGCCGCATCGGCACGATCGACGAGAAGAAGGTGTAGCTGGGGACCAGCACCTCCGAGCCCGGCGGGAGGTCGAGCGCGAAGTACATGGAGGCCAGCGCGGTCGTGCCGTTGCAATGGGCCCTGGCGAACGGGACCGCGAACCGCTCGCTCCAGTCGCGCTCCAGGTCCTCGATCGGCCCGTAGCCCGGGTTGCGCAGGAGCGAGAGGACGGCGGCCTCCTCCTCCGGGCCGAAGATCGGCCAGCGCGCCGCCTCCACCTGCCTCGCGGGCGCGGCCGAGACCGCGGGCCGTCCGCCTTCCAGCGCGAGGGACTCCGCGCCCCTGGCGCGGCCGATCGCCCCCCCCGCCGCCACGGCGCCCGCCGCCGCGAGGATCGCGCGCCGAGAGTGCGAGGCGCCGCCGGTCGATTGGTCGTTGCGCATGGCCCTGGGTCTCCACCGGGGGTGAGCCTGATTGCCGGACGCGCGCGGCCCGACTAAATTCGATGCGAACATCATAACGGCCTTCCCCCCCTGGTGGGGGAAGGTGGCCCGAAGGGCCGGATGAGGGGGGGACGAGCGAGCCGGCCATCGGAGAACGTGGAGGCCTTTCCGCGGCCGACGGCCTGGGCCGGGTTCCGAACTCCAAAGCTCGGCGGGCAAGCTCCCCCTCATCTGACTTCCCCCTCCAGAAGGGAAGAACGTTTGTATTTTGCTCTGTAGAAAACCGGTGAACCGGCGTCGACGAGGTTCCGTAGTATGAGTTGTGAAGACGAGCAAATCCCCGCGTCGCGTCCTGCATACTGCTTATGAGGCGGCCCGCGCCGCGCTGCCCGACCATCGGCACAAGTAC
>NZ_JBBCIR010000051.1:0-4036 GCF_037189885.1 Paludisphaera sp. | reverse complement strand
CCCGCGCCCCTCGCGGCCGCGAAGGGTCGCGCCCCCGCCCCCGCTCGGGCGGCCGGCCCCGCGAGGGCGAGGATCACGCGGCGGACTTCTCGCAGGCCTCGCGGCAGAGGCGCTCGCACTCGCGGCAGATCTCCGCGCACTTCTTGATCTTCTCGTCCTGGGACTTCTCGCAGACGGCGGCGCAGTCGCGGCAGGCGTCGGCGCAGGCGTGGTGCGCGTGGGGGGCCATCTTGCTGTGTCGGGCCATGAGGGTGACGGCCTGGACGCAGAAGGTCTGGCAGTCGTTGGTCGCGCAGGCGATCTCGGCGTGCAGCTCGGAGTGCTCGCCTTCCTGCTTGGCCAGCTCCTTCAAGCAGTGGGCCGAGACCATGTTACAGATCAGGGCACACTCGCCCATCACCTTCATGTGGGCGTGGTGCTTCTCCTTGTCCTTGCCGTCCTTCTCGTCGTCGGCTCTCGTCGTGCCGGCGACCATCAGGCCGGCCGCGCCGGCGCCGAACAGGGTCAAGAGTTCGCGACGTTCCATCATGACCGTCTCCTGGGCTCGCGGTGGGGGTTCCTCCGACGACGGGCGAGGACGGCGCGAAGCCCCGTCCCCGGACGGTCACAACCGGCAAAACCAGCGCCAAGCGCAAACAATCCCGCCCGGCCGGCGCGCGAGCCGGGGCGAGCGAGGGCGGGAATCGCCCTCGCTCGCCCCGGATGCGTCGGCTTATCGCGTCCTGGCCCGCCTTACTTGGTCTCGTCGGCCGAGATGGTCTCGCCGCCGTTGCGGGTCATGAGCTTGTTGAGCACGGCCTTGTTGATGGTGGCGGTGACGCCGCGGATGGAGCCGTCGCAGTTGACGAAGTTCACCGTGCCGGGGTGCTTGCTGGACCAGTACGTGTAGAAGTTCCGGCCGCCGGAGACGATGGGCCGGTTGATGGTGCGGTCGTTGTTGGTGCGGACGCAGCAGCTCGTGGCGGGGGCCCAGACGCCGTTGGGGTCGATGGTCTCGCCGAAGAGGCAGGTGTTGGTGGTGCCGTCGGTGACGTCGGCGATCCCCACGCTCGAGTTCTGGTAGGTCATGCCGTTGTCGAAGATCAGGCAGTTGACGTTGCGCGGGTCGAGGGTCGGGCACGGCCCGGACGGATCCGGGAAGACCATCCCGCCGGCCATGTTGCCGCGGTAGTCCGACGGCCCCATCCGCTGCGTCGAGCCGGCCTGGGTGGTCGTCTCGGGCCGGCGGTTCGACGGGCAGACCATCCCGGTCAGCGTGCGTCGGACGGCCGTGGAGTTGGTGGCGTTGTTGGGCGCGTAATAGAAGTTGATCTCGTTGAACAGGTTCAGCTGCTCCAGATTCCCGAACAGGCCAGCCAGGCCGCCCCACTGGTAGGGCTGGTAAGGCGTGCCGATCGTGGCGCAGCCGGTCACGTCGCCGCCGATGGGCGTATCCGGGGCCGCCGGGTCGTAGGTCGGCGGCGTGCAGTACCAGCCGGCCGGGAAGCTGCTGTATGTGTCGTGATAGCCCTGCGCCGCCAGGCCGAGCTGCTTCAGGTTGTTCTGGCACTGGGAGCGATTGGCGGCCTCGCGCGCCGCCTGCACGGCCGGGAGGAGGAGGGCCACCAGCACGCCGATGATCGCGATGACGACGAGGAGCTCGATGAGCGTGAAGCCCGATCCGAGATGCCGTCCGGGGTGTTTGGGGCGCATCGAAAATCCCTCGGCCGTTTAAGTGGCGGGAGCCGCGTCCGGGCCGTCCGTCCTGTCGGCGGCCCTATTCGTCAAGCTACATCATTCCCGGGGCCCTCGCCACGCGATTCGACGCGGCCCGGCGGAATCGACCCGACGATTGCATGCTTGGCGGAATTATTAACGAAACCGAAGGGGGAGTCAAGGAGTTTCGGCCGCGAGGCCCCCGGGCGCGGCGGCGGTCCGCGGGGGATCGTCGCGTTGGCGTGAAATCGAGGCCGCCCGGCGGGTGATCTTGATCCACGGAACGCCCGCGTCCGGGCGCTCGATCCCGCTCTCGTCCGGGGGATTGCGACGCCTCCCGCGAAACGGGCGATCTCGACCGGAATATCCGCCGATGGTTGCAATCCGCCATAACAGGCCGTTCAATGTGATATCCCCAAGCGACGACGTCGTCGCTCGGGGAGCGGATCCCTCGGGTCCCCCGGCCGCATTCACCCGCGAGGTAACGATGACGCATCCGCGTAGGCCGCTCATGCTCCTGTTCGCCTGCCTCTGGCTCTCGGCCTCCGTCGCGTCCGCCGACCGGCCGGCCGAGCCCCGGGCCGATTTGCTCCGACTGACCGTCGACACCGACACGTCGCGCCAGCCTCCCGCCGACGAGATCACGGCGCTGGTCCTGCTCCAGCCGGGCGTGGACGCGGTCACGTTGGAGATCCAGGCGGTCGACGACTCGCTCGGCGCGGCCGCGGCGGCGCCGGCGCCGGCCGAAGGGGCGGCCCCCCTCCCCGTGATCCGGTACATGGAGGGCGACGGAGACGCCCATCGCGACGCCGACGGGCGATTCCTCCTGACCGCCACGGCGAGCAAGCCGGGGGGCGACGCCGTGGTGAAAATCGTCATTCTGGCGCCCCATTCCGCGCTCCGGTTCGGGCCGGATCAGGTGACGTTCCGCTACGCGGTGACCGGTCGCGCCGGGGAGGACGAGGTCTTCTTCGCCTCGTCCTCGCCCCTGCTCGCGCCGCGGTTGCGTCAGGCCCCTCCCGCTCCCCCGGTCGGGCCGGCCCCGGCGCCCGCGGAAGTCCTCGAAGTCCCCACGCCTCCGCCAGCCCCCGTCGAGTTCGCGCCCGCGCCGATGGCCCCGTCCAAGGTCACGCCCCCGCCCCTGGCCCCTTCCAAGGTCGCGCCCGCGCCCCAGGCCCCCGCCGGGGTAGCGCCCGCGCCGATGGCTCCAGCGGGGCAAGGAGAAGAAGGCGGGGCAACCGGGCCCCCGATGTCTCCCGCCGCGTCCCCCTTCATCACTCAAAAAGAGCGGACGATCCATGTCGCGACCAACCGCAACGTGCTGGCGTGGGAGGGGACGCTCCAGGAGCGATTCGGCGAGCAGTTGGGGGACGCCGTGCGTTACGGCTCGTGCGTGGTCAACCTGCCGACCGAGGCGAGGGAGCCGGGGTCGCTACCCATCCCAAGGCCGGGGGAGGCGGGCGACCCGAGGCGGGAGTTCTTCATCGTCGACGGCGGCGTTCGGCTGCTCGACGAGGCCGGCTTCCGCGCGCTGGTCCGCGACACCGACACCGGGCGCGACGTCCTGGTCTACGTCCATGGGTTCAACACGAGCTTCGACTTCGCCGTGGTGCGGCTGGCGCAGGTCGTCGAGGACATGCGTTTCGCCGGCCTGCCGGTCGCCTTCTCGTGGCCTTCGCGAGAGGTCGGCTGGCCCGGGCCGGACGCCTACTCGCGCGACGAGTTGTACGCCGACCACAGCTACGGGGCGCTCGCGCGGGTGTTCAGGACGCTGGCGGCGGAGCAGGCGGCGAGGCCGGCGGATCGTCGGGGGAAGATCCACGTCATCGCCCACAGCCTGGGGAACCGCGTGACGATGCGGGCACTCTCCATCCTCGACTCGGAACTGCCGCCGGGCGCCAGGCCGATGGGCCAGGTCGTCCTGGCCGCGCCCGACGTGTCGACGGAGGAGTTCGCCCGGCTCCAGCCGGCGGTCGGCAGGCGAGCGGAGCGGGTGTCGCTCTACTACAGCCCCCACGACCGCGCGCTCTGGGCCTCGTTCGCCAAGCACGGGCGCGAGCGACGCGCCGGCAACTCGGCCCAGTTCCTGCCCGGCCTGGACAACATCGACGCGTCCAACGTGGACACGTCGCTCCTGGGGCACGGCTACTGGTCGGACGCGCGCATGGTCCTGCGGGACATGCGGCTGCTGATCACGCTGGGCTGGGCACCCGCCCGGCGCGTGCCGCACGTGCTCGAGGAGTATGACAGGCCCCAACCCTACTGGGGCTTCCCCGCCGAGCGCTGGTTCGGGTTGATCCCGCGCCCCTGGTGACGTCGACGCGGATCGGGCCGGCGCCGG
>NZ_JBBCIR010000050.1:0-4463 GCF_037189885.1 Paludisphaera sp. | reverse complement strand
CCGCCGGCCGAGCCTGGAAATGAACCGGCGCGATCCCCGAAGCGCCCAGGCCCTTACCCGGCCCTTCGGGCCACCCTCTCCCGGCGGGAGAGGGGACGCGCGTTTTACGCTCGACGACCGGGCGGCAACCCCTCGTTGACGCTTTGTCTCAATGCGTATTCGCGTTGAGATCAAATCTCACGATGTTTTCGATTCTGGCTGAGACGAGATCCGTGCTGGACGGCGTCCCGTGAGGATTGTCCGACCTGACCGCCCCGCCGCCGGCCCGCCGACCGTGCCGTGACGCGGCTTCGGGGCCGCGTCGAGCGCGCCCGCCCGCTCGCGGGGGCCGCGTCGCCGCGCGTGGTCGCGCAGGAGCCCGCCGATGAGCCCGACACACGCCACGATCGATCGACCGGCCGCGGCCGCCCCCGTCCATCCCCTGGGCCGACGCGCCCGGACGCTCCTGGTCAGCGTCTGCGGCCCCTACGCCCGCGACGACGAGCACGGCAGCCGCGCGCTCAACCCGATGGAGCTGTACCACAACCAGGTGACGCGGGTGCAGGGGCCGTTCTCGCTGCGGATGTTCCATCGCAGCTGGGGGCTGATGCTGATCCAGGCCAACCTCTCGGCCCCCTGCGTCGTGCTGGATTTCCCCACCTGGGAGCGGTTCGAGGAGGAGATCCGCGACAACGAGTACGACGTCGTCGGCATCAGCAGCATCGTCCTGAACCAGCACAAGGTCCGGGAGATGTGCGCGATGATCCGCCGCCACCTCCCGAACGCGACGATCGTGATCGGCGGCCACATCGCCAACGTCCCGGACCTGGCCGACCGGGTCGACGCCGACCACGTCGTCCGCGGCGACGGCGTGGCGTGGTTCAGGCGCTTCCTGGACGACCAGGTGGGCCAACCCCTGAGCCACCCGCTGATCACCTCGGGCTTCGGCACGCGCTGCATGGGCGTCGACGCCCAGGGCAAGCCCGAGGACACCGCCGCCACCGTGATCCCGTCGGTCGGCTGCCCGCTCGGCTGCAACTTCTGCTCGACCTCCGCCATGTTCGGCGGCAAGGGCCGATACGTGAACTTCTACGAGAGCGGCGACGAGCTGTTCCAGATCATGGACCAGCTCGCCGACCGCATGGGCGTCCGCTCGTTCTTCGTCATGGACGAGAACTTCCTGCTCCACCGCCCGCGCGCCCTGCGTCTCCTGGAGCTGATGGAGCGGCACGGCAAGCCCTGGGCGTTCTACGTCTTCAGCTCGGCCAACGCCCTGCGCAAGTACACGGCCGACGAGCTGGTGCGCATCGGCGTCTCGTGGGTCTGGATGGGGCTCGAAGGCGAGGAAAGCTCGTACAAGAAGCTCTCCGGCGTCGACACGTTCGACCTGGTGCGCAACCTCCAGGGCCACGGCATCCGCGTGCTGGGGTCCAGCATCATCGGCCTGGAGGAGCACACGCCGGAGAACATCGATCGGGCCATCGAGCACTCGGCCAGGCACCGGACCGACTTCCACCAGTTCATGCTCTACACGCCGATCCCCGGCACGCCGCTGCACGCGGAGCTCGCCGCCGCCGGGCGGATGCTGACCGACGAGGAGATCGACCCGGCCGACGTCCACGGCCAGGCCCATTTCAACTATCGCCATTCGTCGCTCCCCCCCGGCTGCGAGGGCGAGCTGATGATCCGCGCCTTCACGCGCGACTTCGAGGAGAACGGCCCGAGCGTGATGCGGATCGCCGAGACCACGCTCGCCGGCTGGCGACGCCACCACGATCACCCCGACGCCCGCGTGCGCGACCGCGTCGAATGGGAGTCACGCTCGCTGCGGACCCAATACCCCGCGATGGTCGCCGCCGCGCGCCGCTACTTCCGCGACAGGCCCGCGCTCCGCGACAAGATGGACCGGCTGCTCAAGGAGCTGACCCGCGAGTTCGGCTGGAAGGCCCGCCTCGCCGCGGCGCTCGGCGGCCGATACCTCGAATGGTCCTCGCGCCGCGAGGCCCGCCGCCTGGCGAGCGGGTGGACCTACGAGCCCCCCACCTTCTACGAAGTCAACGACGCCGCCGCCGCCCTGCCTCGGCGACATCCCTTCGCCCGCTGCCAGAGCGTCCGCTCCGAGGTCACCGACGACGGCCTGTGCGACCCCACCGTCGCCGCCGTCGCCGAGGATGCCCACACCGCCTGACCCCCGCGCGGGCGTCGACGCGGCGGGCGCGGCCCTGGTAACGTCGGGGGCGATCGACGCTCGACCCCCGATCGACCCAACCTCGCGACCCTCCGCCATGAACAAGCTCGCCCGACTCGCACTCGCCTCGATCCTCCTGTTCCCGACAGTCGCCCGATCGGACGACGACCCGCCGACGGCGCCGGTGACGATCCCCGGCGCGTCGCGGTTCGACGTGACGAGCCAGGCCGGGGGCACGTATCGCATCTTCCTGTACGTCCCCGACGCCCCCGCCCCGGCCGACGGCTATCCGGTGATGTACGCGCTCGACGGCAACTCGTCGTTCGGCATGCTCGTCGAGTTCGAACGCATCCAGCGCCGGATGAACGGGCCGGTCGCGATCGTCGGCGTTGGCTACCCCATCGACGGCCACATGGATCTGGATCGGCGCTTCCTCGACTTCACGCCCCCCACGCCTCCCGAACTGGTCCGACGATTCCCCGGCGCGACCCACACCCCCAAGACCGGCGGCCAGGACGCCTTCCTGAGCTTCCTCGTCGACGAGCTTCGGCCGATCGTCGGCCGCAAGCTGAAGGTGGACGAGCGGCGGCAGGCGATCTGCGGCCACTCGCTCGGCGGGCTGTTCGTCCTCCACGCCCTGTTCCAACGTCCCGGCGCGTTCCAGGCCTATGTCGCCGCCAGCCCGTCCATCTGGTGGAACGACCGCTCCATCGAGGCCGAGGCCCGCGCCTTCGTCGCCGACCCGTCCAGGGTCGCCCCCGCGCGGCTGCTGATGACCTTCGGCGGCCTGGAAGGCGCGGCCGTCCCCGGCGACTCGGCCGAGCGGAACGAGGCCCGCAAGCAGACCCGGATGGCCGAGTCCGTCCGCGCCATGGCCGATACCCTCGCGCCGCTGGCCGACACGGGCCTCGCCGTCCAGGTCGCCGAATTCCCCGAAGAGAACCACGGCGGCGTCATCCCCGCGGCCCTCGCGCGCGGCCTCGCCCGATCCTTCGCCCCGGCCCCCTGAGCGACCCGCCCCGCGGCGCGCCGTCGAAACCCTCGGCCAAAGAATACTATTCCCTTGTACACTGAAAAGGGAGGTGCTAGACTCGTCTCGCGAGCGGGAGGGAGTGGCGTCGAGGGATGGAACCATGGGCGTCGGATCCAGCGCGAGGTGCGTCATGAGCGGCGAGCGAATCCAGCCGAGGGGCCGTGGGGCCGGCTTCAACCCCCCGAATCGATTCGACCCGCTGCGCCACGAGATCGAGCTGGAGACCGTCCAGGACGACGCCGATTACCTGGACTCGCTGCGACGGCCGGAGACCGAGTTCATCGACGACCGCTCGCGATCGATCGTGGCGGAGAACAGGAGCCCGGACGTCGGGTTCGAGTCCAGCGTGAATCCGTATCGAGGATGTGAACACGGCTGCATTTATTGCTATGCGCGGCCGACGCACGAGTTCCTGGGGATGTCCGCGGGGCTGGACTTCGAGACGAAGATCCTGGTGAAGCGGGAGGCCCCCGCCCTGCTCCGCGAGGCGCTCGACTCGCCGCGATGGCGGCCGCGCGTCCTGGCGATGAGCGGCGTGACCGACCCGTACCAGCCGATCGAGCGCAAGCTGCGGCTGACGCGAGCCTGCCTGGAGGTGATGGCGGAGTATCGCCAGGCGGTCACCATCGTGACCAAGAATCGGCTTGTCGTCCGCGACGTCGACCTGCTCGCCGACCTGGCCCGGCATCGCGCCGCGGGGGTGTTCGTGTCGATCACGACGCTGAACCCGGCCCTCGCGGCCGACCTGGAGCCGCGGACGAGCCGGCCGTCGGGGCGGCTCGCGGCGATCCGGGCGCTGTCGGCGGCGGGCGTGCCGACGGGGGTGATGGTCGCGCCGGTGATCCCGGGCCTGACCGACCACGAGACGCCCGCGATCCTGGAGGCCGCCGCGAAGGCCGGGGCGACGGCCGCCGGATACGTCGCGGTCCGGCTGCCGATGGCCGTCGCCCCGCTGTTCGCCGACTGGCTCGAACGCCACCGCCCCGACGCCCGCGACAAGGTCCTCGACCGCATCCGGTCGATGCACGGCGGCAAGCTGTACGACTCGCGGTTCGGCGACCGCATGCGCGGCGAGGGCCCCATCGCCGACATGATCGCCCGCGTCTTCAAGACCTCGTGCCGGCGGCTCGACCTCAACGTCCGCCCCTGGCCCGTCTCCCCCGCCGCCTTCCGCCGCCCGGAGAAGCCCGACGCCCAGATGCGGCTGTTCGACTGAGCCCCCCCGGCCTACGATGGCGGGGGGGGGGGGGGGGGGGGGGGGGG
>NZ_JBBCIR010000049.1:0-94158 GCF_037189885.1 Paludisphaera sp. | reverse complement strand
GCCGCGGCCCCGGCGGGGCTCGCGCTCGCGACGGGCGGCCGGCGGCTCGGGCTCGGCGTCGACGTCGGGCTCGACGTCGGCCTCGCGGCCGCGGGGGGCCGGGGCGTCATGGTCGCCGAACAGGGAACGGCCGCGACCTCGCTCGTCGCGCTCCACGCCCAGGCCGAAGCCGAAGCCGAACTCGTCGGCGTCGCGCGCGGCCGGCGGCGGCGGCGGGGGCGGCGTGGGGGCCTGGCGACGGGCCGTCCGGCTCGGGGGCAGGTCGGGGTCGAACGGCTCGGGCTCCTCGCGGCGGGGGCGTCCCCAGCGGGACTCGGCCGCCTCGACGTCCTCGACCTCGCGGTCGTACTCGAACGACTTCCCCCACGACGTCGCGCCCCCCTGGCCGCGGGCGGAAGGGCGGTCTTCCTCGTACTCGGGCTCGCGGGGCGGCTCGGGGGCCGGCCGCGCCGGCGCGGCGAGGTCCCGCTGGCGTTCGCGCTCGCGCTCGTCGTCGAGCCCCTCGCCGACGCGCCGGGGGGACTCGGAGCGGTCGCGACGACCCTTGATCGAGAGGTCGGGGCGCTCGCGCTCGGGGCGCTCGCGGCGGCGGGGCTCGCGGTCGCCCCTGGGCTCGCGCTCGGCGCGGGGCTCGCGCTCGGCCCTGGGCTCGCGGGCGCGGGGGGCGGGGGGTTCGGCGTCGTCCCCCTCGTCGTCGGCGCCGGCGACGGCGCCGTGGCGGTCGTAGTACTGGGGCTCGACGTCGGAGGCGTGGAGGAACCCGTTGCGGCCGACGGAGAAGTCGACGAAGGCGGCCTGGATGGCCGGCTCCAGGTTGACGATCTTGCCCTTGTAGATGTTGCCGGTGTAGCTCTCGTGGCTGCTGCGCTCGACGTAGAGCTCTTCCAGGACGCCATTCTCGATGATGGCGATCCTGCACTCCTCCGGCTGGAGGACGTTGATCAGCATTTCTTTTTTCATGCGACGCCTTCCGGGTGATCGCGGTTGACGGGGATTGTCTCGGGGGCCCGGGGCTCGTCGGCCCCGGGGGATGTCTCGGGGGGCGTCACGCCCGTGGCCGGACGTTGCGTCGGCGCGGGGCGGTCGGCCAGCAGTTCCACGCGGGTGCGCGTCAGGACGGCCCCGCCTTCCAGGAGGTCGCGCGCGCCGAGGGCTTCGAGCACCTCCTCGGGGCGGACCGAGCCTTCGGCGGAGGCCTTCAGGCGGACGCGCAGGGCCCCGCCGGGGGTCATGGCGGCTTCGAGCAGGAGCGGGCGCATGTCGAACTCGGTCGTGCGCCCCTTGTCCGGCCGCCGCCGGGTCACGATGCGGCTTTCGCTCTGCAAGAGGACTTCGAGGGCCGCCGCCACGGGCTGGCGACGGGCCTCGGGGACGGGGATCTCGTATTCGGCCCAGGCGGGCCGAGGGGGGGGCGCGGAGGCTTCCAGCGCCCGGGCGTCCAGCCAATCGAGCCCCGGGGGGGACGCGGCGGCCAGGCGGCCCATCAGCTCGCCGGGATCCAGGGGCTCCGCCAGCTCCAGGTCGACGACCTCGCCGAGCCCCTCGATCCCCAGGCCCATCGCCAGCGCGAAGGTGATCTTGGGCCGGGGCGAGAAGCCCTGGGTGACGGCCACCGGGATCGCGGCGCGGCGCAGCAGGCGCTCGAGGCAGCGCATCAGGTCGTGGTGGCTGGTCAGGCGGAGGTCGCCGCGCTTCGCGAAGCGGAGGCGGACCTTGGCGGCTTGGGTCATAAGGCGGCGGTGCTTCGGTGCGATCGGTCCGGTCGGCGGCGGGGCCGGGGGGAGCGGGGGGCGGGGCGGGGCGGACGCGGCGGCGATGGGTCGGTCGCGAGGCGTCTCGTCGGGGCCCGGCTCGGGGCTCGTCGCGGCTGGCGCGGTCGGTTCGGTCCGGATCGGGGTGCGTCGTTCGTCGGGAGCGTTCCCGGCGGGGCCTCGCCCGGCCGTCGTCGCGACGGGCGGGGGCCGGGCGGGGAACCCGGGGGATGGTCGGGGGGCGGCCCGGCGGCGTTCAGCCGGCCGGCTCGCCCGGGGGGGCCGGCGGGAGGGCTCGCTCCAGCAGGGCGACGACCTCCCCCGCCGTGTCCAGCGTCAGGGCCTCGGCGGCGACGGCCCGCGCCAGCCCCACGTCGACGCCGCGGATCACGCGGCGGACCTCCGGGATCTGGTGCGGCGCCATGCTCAGCTCGCGGACTCCCAGGCCCAGCAGGAAGGTCGTGTAGAGCAGCTCGCCCCCCATCGACCCGCAGACGGCGCAGGGGATCCCGCTCGCGGCGGCGGCCTCGACGACCCGGGCGATCAGCCTCAGGACGGCGGGGTCGGCGGCGCTGTAGAGGTCGGCCACGGCCTCGTTCGTGCGGTCGACGGCCAGGGTGTACTGGATCAGGTCGTTGGTGCCGATTGAGAAAAAGTCCACCTCCTTTGCGAATCGGTCGGCCATCAGGGCGGTCGCCGGCACCTCGACCATCGCGCCCAGCGGCGGGGCGTCGCGATGCGGGACGCCCTCGGCCCGGAGCGTCGCGGCGACCTCGCCGATCAGGTCGCGGGCCCGGCGCAGCTCGTCGAGCGTGGTGACCATGGGGAGCAGCAGCCGGACGTCCCCCAGGGCGGCCGCCCGCAGCGCCGCCCGGATCTGGGTCCGGAAGATCTCCGGCCGGCGCAGCGAGTACCGCAGGCTCCGCAGCCCCAGCGCCGGGTTGGCCTCGGGCCCGATGTCGCCGACGTGCTCGGACAGCTTGTCGGCGCCCAGGTCCAGGGTCCGGATCACGACCGGGCGGCCCCGCATGGTGCCGACGGCCTCGGCGTAGGCGGCGAACTGCTCCTCCTCGGTCGGCGGCGTCGTCGAGCGCAGGTACAGGAACTCGGTGCGGTAGAGGCCGATCCCCGCGGCGCCCCAGCGCAGGCAGGCGGCGGCCTCGTCGACGAACTCGATGTTGGCGTGGAGCCCGACCTCGACGCCGTCGCGGGTCACGGCCGGCAGGGCGGCCTCGCGCGACAGCGTGCGGAAGCGGGCGACCCGGGCCTCGGCCGCGGCCCGGTAGCGCTCCAGCTCCTCGGGCGAGGGGTCCAGGATGACCAGCCCGGCCTCGCCGTCGATGACGGCCTGGCGGGCGGACCGGCCGCTGTCCAGCAGCCTGCCGACGCCGACCACCGCGGGGATCTCCAGCGCGGAGGCGACGATGGCGGTGTGGCTGGCCCGGCCGCCGGCCTCGGTGGCGAAGCCCAGGACCCTGCGGGGGTCGAGCTGGGCGGCGTCGCTGGGGGTCAGGTCGCGGGCCAGGATGATCGACGGCGCCGCCAGGCCGTCCTGGAACGACGGCGGCCGCCCCCCGGCCAGCCGGTCGACGATCCGCGCCTGGATGTCGCGGACGTCGGCCGCGCGCGCCGACAGGTGGGAGTCGCTCAGGGTCTCCAGGCGGTCGGCGAGCGCCTCCAGGATCTCGATGACGGCGTGCTCGGCCGTGATCCGACGCCGCTCGACGCGGGCCCGAGCGTCGGCGGCGAGCTGCGGGTCGCCGATCATGGCCGCGTGGGCGGCGAGGATGCCGGCGTACTGCGGGCCGAGCCGCTCGCGGGCCTCCTCCTCGGCCAGCGCCACCTCGGCGGCGGCGGCGGCCAGGGCCGACTCCAGCCGGGCGATCTCCGCCGGCACGGCCTCGGCGGCGATCCGACGGGCCAGCGGCCGCGGGCCCCGGGGGTCCAGCACGACGACCGGGCCGATGGCGATGCCGGGGCTCACGCCGACGCCGCGGAGGGTCGGCTCGGCCGGCTCGCCCAGGTCGTCCGGGGTGGGGCCTCCCGGGGGCCCGGTCATCGCGGCGGCTCCGCGCCCTGGCCGGGCTCGGCCTCGATCGGCTCGCCGTCGTCGTCCTCGTAGAACCGCGCCGCGGCCAGCGCGGCCAGGGCGGCGACGGCCTCCTCGGCGTCGGGGCCGCGGGCCTCGACCTCCAGCCGGGAGCCGCGCTCGGCCGCCAGGGAGGTGAGGTCCAGGATGCTCTTGCCGTTGAAGCTGCCGCCGTTGAAGTGGACGCGCACGTCGGATTGATAGCGCAGCGCCAGCTTCACGAACTTGTCGGCGGGCCGGAGGTGGAGGCCCAGGCTGTTGAGGATCTCGATCCCGCGGCGGGCGACGGTCGTTTCGTGGATCATCGGCGGCTCGATCGGCGTCATGGGCCGGCGTGATCGGCCCGGGGGGCCGTCCGTCGCGGGCGTTGTCGTGTCGTTCGCGGCAGGTCCGCCGGGGCCGCCCCGGCGGGGCGGCGCCGGCCTTCGCTCGGCGGAGGGGTCAGACGGCGGCGCCGTCGGCCTCTTCCAGCACCTCGACGACGTCCTGGGAGGACTTGGCCTGCCGCAGGAAGCTGACGAACCGTTCGTCCTTCAGGTGCCGGGAGATGTTCTCCAGCGCCCGCAGGTGGTCGCCCGGCTGGTTGTGGGGCGAGACCAGCAGGAAGAAGATGTCGACCGGGTCGCCGTCCAGCGCGGCGAAGTCGACCCCCCCCTGCGACAGGGCCACGGTGCCGATCAGGCGCTGCAGCGTCGGGTGCCGGGTGTGGGGGACGGCGACGCCCATGCCGATGCCGGTGGAGCCCAGCTCCTCCCGGTTCAGGATGGCCCGGACGACGCTCTCCACCTCCCCGTCGGCGAGCTGGCCGGCGGCGTGCAGGGCGGAGACCATCTCGCGGATGGCCTCCTCCTTGGACGTGGCCTTCAGGTCGATGATGATGCTGTCCCGGACCACGAAATCCAATAACTTCATCCGCCCCTCCATCGACGGGCCGCCAGGCCGATCGGTCCACCTTCATGCCGGGGCCGCCCCCCGCCCCCTCGTCGCGGGATGGGGGGGAGCCATGCGCCCGGGGCCCGGCCTATCGCTCCACGCCCCGCGTGGGGGAGCCGGGCGGCCGACGTCCTCGATCCCGACCGGCTCACTCGACCTCGTCGGCGGCCGATGCGGCCGATCGCGAGGGGAGCCCGCCCTGGGGGACGTCGCCCTTGTGATTCTGCGTCTTTTCCTTGTACCGCTTGAGCTGGCCTTCGATCTTGTGCAGCCCCTGGTCCGCCGCCGCCTCGAGGCTCGTGGCGGTCTCGGCCGCCACGAAGTCGTTCTTGTGCTCGGCGCTCACCTGGAACTCGACGCGCCAGACGGCCTTCTCCTGGCCGGCGGCGATCTCGATCGACATCAGCCGGCCGAACTTCGTCAGCTTTTGGGCCTTCTCTTCCAGCCGCTCTCGCTGCGCCGGGGTCAACTCGCCGTTCCGCGCCGAGATCGTGATTCTCACCCATCGACTCCTTGGCGATCGTCCTGGGTCGGGCCGGGCCCGGAGGAGGCCCGCCATGGCGGGCGCGGCGGGTCGCTCGAATCACCATAACCTCCGCCGCGAGGCCGGGTCAACCCACCTTCGATCCAATCCGGGGGGCCCGTTCCGGTGGCGCCGGCGCCGGGCGGGTGGCTTCCGTCGGCGGCCGTCGGCCCTATGATGGGGGCCGTCCCCCTCCCCCGCCCGCTCCCCCCGAGGGCCCGCCCCGATGTGGATCCAGGACTACGACCCGGCCGGCTGGCAACCCGCGTCGACGCTGCTCGCCGCCCTGCCGATCCTCACCCTGATGGGGCTCCTGATCTCCGGCCGGGCGGCGGCGTGGAAGGCGGCCGGCGCGGCGCTCCTGGTCGCCTGCGCGACGGCCGCGCTGGGGTTCGGGATGCCCTGGCGGATGGCGGCGTCGGCGGCCGGCGCGGGGGCGGCGTTCGGGCTGATCCGGATCGTCTACCTCGTGGTGTCGGCGATGTTCCTCTACGACCTGGCGGTCGCCACCGGCCGGTTCGAGGTCATGAAGGCGTCGATCGCCCGGGTCTCGCCCGACCGCCGGATCCAGGCGGTGCTGGTGGCCTTCTGCTTCGGCGGGTTCCTGGAGGGCTGCGCCGGCTTCGGCGCGCCGGTGGCCATCGCGGCGGCCTTCCTGGTGGGCCTGGGCTTCCGGCCGCTCCGGGCGGCGGTCCTGGCGCTGGTGGCGAACACCGCGTGCGTCCCGTGGGGGAGCGTGGGCATCCCGCTGACGACCCTGGGAGGG
The DNA here is from genome assembly GCF_037189885.1 of Paludisphaera sp. NCBI lineage: Bacteria > Pseudomonadati > Planctomycetota > Planctomycetia > Isosphaerales > Isosphaeraceae > Paludisphaera > Paludisphaera sp. Next base: position 88,096 of record NZ_JBBCIR010000049.1, on the reverse strand, counting down.
GTCTCGGGGATGGACGTCCAGGCGCTGAGCGCCGCGACGGCCTGGATCCTTTTCCCGACGACGTTGCTGACGCCCTTCGCGCTGGCGGGGATCGTCGCCGGGCCGCGTCGGATCCTGGGCGCGTGGCCGCCGCTGCTGGCGGTCGGGCTGACCTACGCGACGGTCCAGCTCCTCTGGGCCCGGTTCGTCGGGGTCGAGCTGGTCTCAATCGCCTCGGCGATCGCGTCGCTGGTCGCGGCGGTCCTCGCGCTGCGGCTCTGGCGACCGGCGGAAGCATGGCGTTTCGAGGAGGACGGCGACCCGACCGCGACGTTCGCCGCGGCGGCGCCGCCGGCGTCGAGGCGAGGGGTCGTCTCCGCGTGGCTGCCGTTCGCGCTGCTGACGGCGGCGGTGATGGCCTGGGCGACCCCGGCGGTGAAGTCCCGGCTGGACGCCTGGGGGACGTGGAAGGTGGAGGTCGCCGCGCTGCACAAGCAGGTGGCGCGCGGGGAGGCGGTGACGGGGAGGCCGTCGCCGACGCCGGCCGACCTGGAGCCGGCGGTGGTCGACGTCGCGCCGCTGTCGGCGGTGGGGACGGCCGTGCTGCTGGCGGCGGTCATGGGGGGGCTGATCGCGGGGGTGAGGCCGGCGGAGATGGGCCGGATCTTCCTCGGGACGCTGCGACGCATGGCCCCGCCGGGGGGGGCGATCCTTTGCATGCTGGCCCTGGGGTTCGTCACCCGCTACTCGGGGATGGACGCCGTGCTGGGGCTGGCGTTCACCCGGGCCGGCGCGACGCTCTACCCCGTCTTCGGGACGATGCTGGGCTGGCTGGGGACCGCGCTGACGGGGTCGTTGACGTCGAGCAACGCGCTGTTCGGGAGCCTCCAGAAGATCACGGCGACGAAGCTGGGGCTCTCGCCGATCCTGATGGGCGCGGCCAACGCCGCCGGCGGGGCGATGGGGAAGATGGTCGCCGCCGCGTCGATCGTGGTGGCCGCCGCGGCCACCGGCGACGAGGGGCACGAGGCCGAGGTCCTCCGCGCCGCGCTGCGATACAGCCTGGCCATGGCGGCGATCGTCGCCGCCGTCGTCTGGATCGCCGCGACCATAATGGGAGGCGCGCCCGCATCCTTATAATAGTGGATGGGCCGGTCGCGGGGTCTTCGCTACGTGGAGATCCTGGCGATGAAGGCAACGACAAGCATCCCTTCTCCCCTGGTGGGAGAAGGTGGCCGAAGGCCGGATGAGGGGGCGATCGGCGTCGCGACTCGGCGAAGATCCTCGCCGTTGTAGCGCGAGCGGCCGTCGGTCGCGCCCCCTCATCCGCCCCTCCGGGGCACCTTCTCCCACCAGGGGAGAAGGGAGGATGGACTGTTCCTTGGTCCATGTTGTCCACGAAGCAATCGTGCCCCTTGCCGGGCGAGCTTGCGCCCAAGGGCTACCGCCTTGCATGGCCCCGGGCCGTCGCGATAGCCTCCGGGGCTGGACTCGTCCGAATCCGTCCATGAAGCCGGAGGGCCCGCGATGAAATTCGTCCTGTATCGCGACGTGAGCAAGGAATATCGCTGGCGGTTGGTCGCCGCGAACGGCAACATCGTGGCCGACAGCGGCGAGGGCTACAAGAACAAGGCCGACTGCGCCGCCACCATCGAATCGATCAAGAAGGCCGTCGCCGAGGCCCCGATCGAGGAGGAATCCGGGGAATCTTCCTGACCTCCGCAAACCATTGCGCACCAAGAGGTTCATCCGGAAAATTCCGCCCCGCCGTCGCGAACGTTCCTGGCTGTCGTTCGTATTAACAGGTATGAACAACACCCTTGATCGTCCGACCACGAAATCGCCCGTGGCGCTGGCCCGGGCGGCCCTGGAAGTCGCGGCCGAGGCGCTGCCGGCGTACTCGTCCAAGTTCTCGCGCAAGGACTTCACGCAGCATCAGCTGTTCGCCATGCTGGCGGTCCGTCGCTTCCTGAAGCTCGACTATCGCGGCCTGGAGGTCCTCCTCCGCGAGTGGTCCGAGCTGCGCGAGGCGATGGGGCTGCGGAAGGTCCCGGACCACTCCACCATCCAGAAGGCGGCCCGCCGCCTGCTGGAGACCCGGCCCCCCGCCCTGGCGTGGCTGGCCGCGGTGAAGTCCCCCCACCCCCGCCGCGTCGCCTGATCGACGCGCGGTCATTTCCCGCCGATTGTCGAGAAACGTGAAATCCCGACCCAAACCCCGGCGATCGTCCGGGGTGATGGGTGTTGATGCGCGTTCCTTGACAATTCGGACGGTTTGAAGCGGGGCCGCATTCGGCCAGGCTCGTCAAGCGTGGAACGCGCGTCCCGCCGCGACAGGACGCCGGCGGGGTCCGCGCGTCGGGCACCGCTTCGGCTCATCGCTCGCGCGGCGGATGGATTCATGCTCACCGAGCATGAATCACGCGTCCCCTCTCCCGGCGGGAGTGGGGACATGATCGGGCCGACGGCCCTCTTGATTCACTCTTCGAAAACGACGAACGAAGCCAACTTCACCAGACAGCCAACCCACGCAATCGCAATAACTTACGCCAAATCCCCGGCGCGGCGGCGATGACGAACGAAGCCAACCGCGCCAGGCTTCAGAGCGACGGGATCGAGATGAATTCCGGCGGTGCCTCGGCCGAGCGGAGGAGGCAGGCGGAGGGGGGGCCGATGCCGCCGCCGGTGTCCAGCCGGATGCGCACGGCGTTCGCCTCGGGCTCGGGGACGGTGTCGTGACCCGTCACCTGGACCTTGCCCGGGTACGGCAAGGGTGAGCGCGAGAGCTTGCGGTCGGCGCCGATCCAGACGGGGTACTCGGGCTGCCAGAGGCGGTCGGTATTGGTGTTGGGCCGGGGTCGCATCTCGGCGCGGTGCCAGCGGCGTTCGCGCAACGCGGCGACCTGCTCGGCGGGGGTGGCCTCCAGCTCGGGGGAGAGGCCGCAGTGGAGGAACAGGTGGCCGGGTGCCTCCACCACCCACCGCAGATTCACCAGGAAATCGCGGTGCGCCTTCGGCATCGCCTCGCGCAGCGTCTCCAGGTCGTCGGCCGTCAGGATGGCGCGGGGGTGGAAGCGAGGGACGTAGGAGGCGAGCGTCGGCCCGGCGGAGTACACGGGGGGGAAGTGCCCGCGCCAGTACGACGAGGGGGGGCCGTCGTCGAGCCGGGCCGTCCGGACCAGGCCGAGGTCGTGGTTCCCCGCGACGGCCGACCCGCCGGCCGGGCGCCGCAGGAGTTCCAGCACGAGGTCGATCGTCCCGCGGGTGTCGGGGCCGCGGTCGCCGTAATCGCCGAGGAAAACCACGGCGGCGTCGGGCCATTCCGGCAGGCGTTCCAGCCGCTCCACGAGCCGTTCGAGGTCGCGCCGGCGGCCGTGGAGGTCGCTGACGGCGATGATGGGATAGGCCAGGTCGTCGGGCAGGGTCATCGGGCGGGGCTCCTCTCGTTCCTCCATCCAGTCTATCGGGAACCCTCGCCGGCCGCCGCCCGAACCTTGCGACGCCCCCCCGGCCGGGTTCTCATGGTGGGCGAGGAGGCGTCATGAGCTGGTTCCATAAGCGATCCGCCGATCGGACGTCGCCGACGGCGGCCCTGGCCGCGATCACCGATTCCGGGCTCCCCCGCGACGGCCTGGTCCTGGTAGCCGACGGCATCGGGGGCTTCGACGTCTGCGGCCGGGCCCTTTCGAGGAGGGTGAAGGCGGCGGGCCTGCCCTACGCGACGTGGATCGTCCGCTGGGGCCACGGCTTCGGACGCTGGTACTCCGACCTGACCGACGCCGACGAGTGCGAGGCCCGCGCCGGCGACGTCGCCGAGACGATCCGGCTCTACCGCGCCGAGCGGCCCGACGCGCCGATCTTCCTGGTCGGCAAGTCCGGCGGCTGCGCGGTGATGGTCAAGGCGCTGGAACGGCTCGACGCGCCGGAGGTGGAGCGGGCCGTCCTGCTGGCGCCGGCGCTCTCGCCGGGCTACGACCTGACCCGGGCGCTCGGGAACGTCCGGTCGGAGGTCGTCGTCTTCTGGTCGCCGCTGGACGTCTTCTTCCTGGGACTGGGGACGGGCGTGTTCGGGACCTCGGACCGGGTGCGGGGGCGGGGCGCGGGGCTGGTGGGGTTCCGGACGCCGTCGCCGGGGGACGAGCCCGGGAGGTTGGCGGCGTATCGCAAGCTCCGCCAGGTGCGATGGTCGCCGAGGATGGGCTCGACGGGGAATCTCGGCGGCCACCTCGGGTCGGATTCGCCGCGCTTCCTGGCGAGATACGTCGTGCCCTTGCTGCGGGTCGCGACGGCGGCCGGGGGTTGAATCGCCGGGCGGGGTCAAGCCGCCGCGCGACGCGGGCCGATACGGTTAGGGCCGCCCGAGCGACTCCCGCTCGGGGCGGCTTTCCCCCCCGCGGACCCCGTCCGAGCGTCGGGGGCGCGGCCTCGCGACAATCCGTCGCCGGCCCCGCCCCGGACGCTCGTCCCGTCGAGGGGAGGTCCGCGTGAACGTGCCCCGTGGTTCCGCACCGCGCGGCGGCCCCCGCCTCCCCCTGGAGACGAGACCCCCACACGACCCCATCGCAACGGGGGACGGGGGCCGCCCGCACCGCTTCCCCCCCGCCCGACGGCTTGAGCGTCGGCCGCGATTTTGGGATAAAGGGACTTGATCCCACAGGCGCTCCCCCGGGGCCGCTCGCCATCGCGAGGCCGGCCGGGCGGCGGCCGTCGGCGTCCGCCGCGGTCGCGGAGTCGCCTCGTCGAGCCGGGGCCGCATGGCGCCCGGCACGTCGGCCGGCCCCCCCCCACGTCGCGTCGCGACGGGCCGGCCCGCCAGACCCATCAAGGATTCCCGAGGAGTTCCATGAGCAAGTCGATCGCAGCCATCGCCCAGGTCAAGGGCCGCGAGATCCTGGACAGCCGCGGCAACCCGACCGTCGAGGTGGACGTGGTCCTGGCCGACGGCACGCTCGGCCGCGCCGCCGTCCCCTCCGGGGCGAGCACCGGCATCTACGAGGCCGTCGAGCTGCGCGACGGCGACAAGGGGCGGTATCTCGGCAAGGGCGTCACCAAGGCCGTCGCCAACGTCAACGGCGCGCTGGCCGAGGCGGTCGTCGGCCGCGACCCGGCCGACCAGCTCGGCCTGGACCGGGCGATGATCGAGGCCGACGGCACCCCCAACAAGGGCAAGCTGGGCGCCAACGCGATCCTGGGCGTGAGCATGGCCGCCGCCAAGGCCGCCGCCGCCGCCCACGGCCTGCCGCTCTACCGCTACATCGGCGGGGCCAACGCCCACGTCCTCCCCGTCCCGATGGCCAACATCATCAACGGCGGGAAGCACGCCGACAACAAGATCGACTTCCAGGAATTCATGATCATGCCCGTCGGAGCCAAGAGCTTCTCCGAGGGCATCCGCGTCGTCGCGGAGATCTTCCACACCCTCAAGTCGGTCCTCAAGAAGGCCGGCCACAACACGGCCGTCGGCGACGAGGGGGGCTTCGCGCCGAACCTCGACAACGAGGAGGCCATCAAGTACATCCTCGACGCCACGTCCAAGGCCGGCTACGAGCCAGGCCGCGACAAGGACGTCGCCATCGCGCTGGACTGCGCCAGCTCCGAGCTGTTCGACGAGGGCGACAAGAAGGGCTACAAGTTCTGGAAGTCGGCCCCGGACAAGCTGTTCTCCAGCCGCCAGATGGTCGACCTGTTCGCCGAGTGGTCCGCCAAGTACCCGATCGTCTCCATCGAGGACCCGCTCGACCAGGACGACTGGGCCGGCTACGCCGAGATCACCCGCGAGCTGGGCGACAAGGTGCAGATCGTCGGCGACGACTTCTTCGTCACCAACACCGAGCGCCTCTCCCGCGGCATCCAGGAGAAGGCGGCCAACAGCATTCTCATCAAGGTGAACCAGATCGGCACCCTGAGCGAGACGCTGGCCGCGATCGACATGGCCCACCGCGCCGGCTACACCGCGGTCATCAGCCACCGCTCCGGCGAGACCGAGGACGCGACGATCGCCGATATCGCCGTCGCCACCAACGCCGGCCAGATCAAGACCGGCTCCGCCAGCCGCTCCGACCGCGTCGCCAAGTACAACCAGCTCCTCCGCATCGAGGGCGAGCTGGGTGCCGACGCCGTCTACGGCCCCGGCCTCAAGATCGGCGTCTGACGCCGACCGACCGATCGGTCGAACCGATATTACCCCGGCGCGGCGCGTCAGCCCGCGCCGGGGGCCTCGGTCACAAGAGGGGCGCGCGGCCGGGAGCCACGGGATCGGGATCCCGTAGGCTGGGTCGTGACCCAGCTTGAGCGAGGCGTCGCGGATCCCGGGCTGGGTCACGACCCAGCCTACCGGGGCATCCCCCACGCCGCCTCATCGCGCCTTCCCGTGCGAGCGGAGTGGGACGACGCGCTCATCGCCCATGACGGAGATGGCGGACAGCAATAATCCCGTCAAGCCGGACGTTGATCGGCCCGGTTCGGTGTCATCGCCACGTGGCCGGGGCGATGAAGAAGGAAGGAAGCCACCTCAGGGACTCGAACCCTGGACTTCAGCTTTACGAAAGCTGCGCTCTACCAACTGAGCTAAGGTGGCGAGGCGTGCCGCGCGGGGCGAGGCACGCGAGACAGTGATTATAGCCGCGTGGGCCGGGGCGTCAAGACGGGCATTCAGCGCGGGCCCTGGGAGACGGCGCGGTCGTAGACGTCGAGGTAGCGGGAGACGTTGCGGTCCATGCCGAAGTATTCCTCCGCGACGGGGCGGGCGGCGGCGGCGAGGCTGGCGGCCAGCTCGGGCTCGTCCAGCACCCTCAGGACGCCGTTGGCGACGCCGCCGGGGGAGACGTCGGTGAGGACGCCCGCGCCGGTCGCGCCGAGGAGCTTCTGGTAATCGCCGAAGTCGGTGGCCACGATCGGCCGGCCGGCGGCCAGGTAGACGGCCAGCTTGCTCTGCACGGAGTAGTTCTCCTTGCAGGCCAGCCGGGGGTGGACCAGCACGTCGGCGCGGCGGCTGAGGGCGACGACCTGCTCGGGGGTGGTCCCGGCGATGACGGTGAGGCGGTCGCCGTACTCGCCCAGCCTGCGACGGTAATCATCGCCGGCCGAGGCCGGCCCGCCCACCAGCACGCAGCGGGCGTCGTGGCGGGCGGCGAAGATCTTCGGCAGGGCGTCGACCAGGATCGGCACCCCCTGGTTCGGGTGGACGATGCTGCCGATGTACATCACCACCTTGTGCTCCGGCCCCACGCCGGGGATCGGGAACTCGGGCGTCGGCCGCTCGTACTCGCCCAGGTCGATGCCGGGGTAGATCACGCTCGCGCGGTCGGCCGGCACCCCCTTCTCGCGGACCACCACGTCCTTCACCGGCTCGCCCAGCGCGATGACATGCGCGGCGTGCTGGACCACCCGACGCTCCAGCGCCTGGTACGCGCGGAAGACGGGGCCGCGGCCCAGGCGGTCGCGCTCGACCTCCTCGCCGAGCAGCGAGTGGATCTCGTAGACCATCGGCCAGCCGTTGCGGCGGCAGGCGAAGTAGGCGCGCGTGGCCCCGCCGTAGTGCTGAGCATGAACGACGTCGAAGGGGCGCTCGCGGGCGATCTTCTCCAGCCCGCGCCCCAGGGCCCAGGCGGCCGGCGGGACGTTGTAGACCGGCGTCCCCTCGAAGTCCTCGACGGTCGCCGAGATCCCCCCCGACGGCCTCAGCCGCAGGTAGGCCACCGTCACGTCCACGCCGCGGGGCTTCAGCGCCCGCAGGATCTTGATCGGCAGCATCGCCGTGCCGTCGTACTCGCCCGGGATCGGGAACGAGGTCACCATCAGAACGCGCATCGAGCCGGGCCCTCCTTGTCCCGACGTCCTCGCCGGGCTCTTAAGGATAACGGCCGGCGCGGCGGGCGCGAACCGGGCGCCGGGTCAAGAAGCGTCCGGCGGGGGGGAGACGACCCGGGTGGGCTCCATCCGGTGCCGCTTGTTCTGGCACAGCACGCCCCCCATGCGGCGGTCGAGCGCCTCCACGGCGGCGTCCAGGACGCCCCGGGCGGTGTCGAGGTGGCGGGGCCGCAGGGCGTAAGGGTCGCGCGGCAATCCCGTGCGGGGGTAGGACAGCGAGTCCGCCTTGACGGCGCGACGGAGCGAGGTCGGCACCTGGTGCGGCTGCATCGGCTCGTAGTCGCCGTCGCGGCGGGGGGAGTGGTAGTAGGCGCGTCGGGTCGAGGGGGGGCCGGGGTAGACCCACGAGGTCTCCAGCATCAGCAGCTCGGCGAACTGCGGCCAGGGGGGCTGCTCGGGGTTGAACGGCTGGGTGGAGACGTCGGGATCGGCGACGATCGCCGGCAGGAGCCGCCAGGCCTCGGCGAGCGGCAGCGGCCGGCTGGGGTCGGCGAGCAGCCCGCGCAGCTCGGGGCGGCCCAGCTCGACGGCCGCCTGTCGGACGAGGGCCTCCGCCGAGGCGACGTACAGCATGAGCGCCGCGCGGGCTAGCCGCGACGCCTCCGCCTCCGAGTACGCCAGCCGGCTCTGGGTGTGGAAGTGCAGCGCGTCCTGATACAGGCAGTGGAACGGGCTGACGACCGTCTCGATCACCCAGCCGGGATCTTCCTCGGGGCGCGAGGCGACCGAGACGCCGTTGGCGGGCCGCGACGAACCGGGGCGGCCCGGACCGGGTTCGGAGAAGTCGTCCGGCATGGGTGTCTCGACGAGGATGAGGCGGACGCGATGGGGGGGACGACGGCCGGGGAGGCCCCCGGCTCGTCCTTCACGTCATTCTAGCACGTCCGCGCCCTTGGGGACCTCGGGGGCCGCCGGAGCCTCGGGATTTCCGGGCTCCTGGACGGCCTCGGGCTGGGCCTCGGGCTTGGGGGCGTTGACGCGGGAGAACTGCTCGGGCGCCGCGGGGAGCGGGTCGGGGACCGCCTGCATCGGGTCTTCCAGGACCAGGGCCCGGGCGCGCAGGAGGTTGCCGTGGCGCTGCATGGTCGGGTCGGCGGCCAGGTAGTGGGCCACCGCGGCGGGGTAATCCCCCTGGGCCTCGTAAATGCGGCCGAGGTTGGCGTGGGCGCCCCAACGGAACATGAAGTACGGGGGATCCTGGGACGTCGGCTCGGGGAGGATCTCCAGCGTCTTGGTGAACATCAGCTCGGCCTGGCGGAAGTCCTCGCGCTCCAGGTGCGCGAGGGCCAGGTAGTACGTCGCGTAGGCGTCCAGCCCCTGCTGGAGGGCGTCGGGGATGTTCACGTCCTTGTTGGTGACGAACGCCTGCGTCTCGGAGAAGCGGAAGCCGACGTAGTCGGAGACGGCCTCGGCGAACTCGCCGCGGAGGTGCTTGAGCCGGGCGTAGATCAGCGGCATCTCGCCGCGGAAGAACAGCAGGGACTGCTGCGTGGCGGCGACGAATTGGGGGTCGGTGAACAGCAGCGTCTCGACCTCCAGGGGGACGGTCCAGAACATGACGTATCCCAGGCGATCCCCCAAAACCTCGGCGAAGCTCGCCTCCTGGGCGGCCGGGTCGTGGTAGAGGACCGTCCGGTTCTTGCCGGCCAGCTCGCCCTGGAGCAGCCGCATCTTGGGGGTGAAGTAGCCCTGGCTGGAGTCGATCAGGACGCCGATCTTCGTGGTGCTGGCCAGGAGCGTCGCGCGGCTGACGTCGTAGGGGGAGAGGCCGGGGACGTTCATGGCCTCCAGGATCGCCGGGTCGCCCAGGGCCTGGCGGAGCGTGGCGACCCCCTCGCCGCCGGGGCCGGGGACGGGGAGGCCGGCGCGGGCGTCGAACAGGTACGCCTCGCCGTCGACGAGCGCGGCGCAGATCCAGGTCTGGGGGGATTGCGACTCGCGGGCGGGGCCGAACGGGCTGAGCGGGTCGCCCGTCTTGGGGATGAGCGGCTCGACGGCGTTGCCGCGGGTGAACGTCAGCAGGCCGACGTCGACGCCGAGCTGGCGGCAGAGGGCCATGAACGTCCAGGACCGCTCGGCCCATGCCCCCTGCGACTCGCTCCCCATCCCGCGGAACAGGACGTCATACGGGCGGGCGTAGACCTGGGGGAGCCCCGGCGTCCCCAGGGCGCCGACGGGGACGAGCTGCACCTGCTTCGTCAGCCAGTCGAACACGCGGCGGACCCGCGTCAGGTCGTCCCCCGCGCCGGCGACGCGGCCGGCGATGTCGCTGTAGAGCATGCAGTCCTCGAGGTGGCGCGCGTCCCGCGTCTCCGACCACTTCGACGACTGCACCTCCTCCATCATCTTCCGCGGGAGCTGCCGGGCGAGGAACCGCAGCGTCTCGTTGCGCACCACGTACTCCGCGGGGGGGGTCCCCTCGAAGAACTGGTTGAGCTTCTGGGTGGCCAGGCGGAAGTTGTCGCCGCCGGGCTTCAGCGCCGCCCCCTTGATCAGCTCGATCGAGCTTTCCAGGATCGCGGCGCGCTGGATCGCGTCGCGACGGCTCGCGGAGCCGGACTTGCCGGTGACCTTGGAGAGCGACGCGCCGGGGGTGTACGACCCCTGATTGGAGGCGGTCTTGGTCGGCGCCTGATAGCTGCATCCCGAGACGATCGCCAGCGCCGCGGACGTGAACCCGAGCAGGGCGGCCCGGGCGGCGCCTGCGCAACGATTGGACCCCATCAAAGTCGGTCGCTCCTGGTGAGATGCTCGGGCCGCGCGCCTCGGGGGGATGATCGATCGAATCCGGGCGCGGTCCGGGGCGGTCGGTCCCCGTCTGTGGGGGGGCCGAACGTGTCGGGTCGGGCGGAGGCGGGCGCGATCGGCGCCCCTCTTGCCCTCCATTTTGCCGCCGTCGCGGCGCGCCCGCGAGCCCTTTCCGGCCGCCCCCGTGGGAAATACGCCGCGGGGGGCCGGTCGGTTCGGGATCAGCCGGCGACGGCCGCGCGGATGCGCAGCAGGAGCGACAGCAGGGCCGGGAGGTCGTCCAGCCGCAGCGAGTTGGGGCCGTCGGAGAGGGCGCGGTCGGGGTCGGGGTGGACTTCGAGGAAGAGGGCGTCGCAGCCGGCGGCGACGGCCGCGCGGGCGAGGGTGGGGATCATCTCGCGGCGGCCGGCGGTGGTCTTTCCCCCCTCCCCTCCCCCGGGGAGCTGCACGGAGTGGGTCGCGTCGAAGACCACCGGAGCGCCGGCCTCTTGCATCAGCGGGATGGCGGTCATGTCGTTGACCAGGCGGCCGTAGCCGAAGGTCGTCCCGCGCTCGGTGAGCAGCACCCCGCCGGCGCCGAAGTCCGCCAGCTTGTCGACGACGTTCCGCATGTCCCAGGGGGCCATGAACTGGCCCTTCTTGACGTTCACCGGCCTGCCGGTCGCGGCGACGGCCTCCAGCAGGTCCGTCTGGCGGGCGAGGAACGCCGGGATCTGGAGCAGGTCGACCACCTCCGCGATCGGCGCGGCCTGGATGGACTCGTGGACGTCGGTGGTCACCGGCAGGCCGGTCTCCTCCTTCACCGCCCGGAAGACGTCCATCCCGGCCGCGAGCCCCGGGCCCCGGTAGCTGGAGCGCGACGTGCGGTTGGCCTTGTCGAATGACGCCTTGAAGATCAGCGGCACCCCCAGCTCCCCGCAGATCTCCTTCAGCCGGATCGCGACGCGCCTGGTCGTGTCCCCCGGCTCCATGACGCACGGGCCGGCGATCAGGGCCAGCGGCCGGCCGTTCCCGATCGCCACCGGGCCGATCGTCACCGGGTTGGCAAGGCTCATCGCGTTCGACTCCTGTTTAGTCATATGGATCTCCGCCCGCCCGATCGCGAGGGGCGAGCCGGCGCCAATCGTCCTTCTCCCCTCGTGGGAGAAGGTGGCCGAAGGCCGGATGTGGGGGAAGGACCAGGCCGTGGGTGGCGCGCCCCCTCATCCGCCCCTCCGGGGCACCTTCTCCCACGAGGGGAGAAGGGATGAGAGTCGGTGCCCGTGCCGTCACGTTTTCGACGGAGCACCCTCGTGGGAGAAGGTGGCCGAAGGCCGGATGAGGGGGAATCCCGCCGGCCTCCGGTCTCGCGCCCCCTCATCCGCCCCTACGGGGCACCTTCTCCCACCAGGGGAGAAGGGAGATGAGGAGTTCGCCCCGCGGCGTCCTTGCCAGCCCCAGCCTCAGCTGGAGAGCTGCTGCTTGCGGTGGACGGGGCCGTCGTAGTTCTTGGTCGTCTTGAAGCCCTCGTAGCGGCCGTCGGCCGCGGCGGCCTTGTATTCGTCCTCGAGCGCCGCCAGGGCCTCGGCGTTCATGGCCTTGAAGCTCTTGACGATCCGGATGTTGTGCTCCAGGAACTGCTCGTTCTCCATGCCGGAGACCAGCACGGAGATCGGCAGCGAGAAGACGTAGGCCAGGGCCTTCTCGACGGGCACCTTCACGTTGCTGACGACGCCGCCGTTGCCCCCCAGCGACTTCATCCCGATCGCGCCGACGCCGCGCTCGACGAGCTTCGGCAGGACGTTCTTCTGGAAGCTGCGGAACGTGCCGTCCAGGACGTTCAGCGGCATCTGGACGGTGTCCCAGTCGGGGAACTTGTCCAGCATCTTGAGGTGGACGTCCGGGTCGCGGTGGCCGGTGTAGCCGATATAGCGGATCTTCCCCTGCTCCTTGGCCTTCAGGGCGACCTCCATGGCCCCCCCCTGGGCGAAGACGCGGTCGGGGTCGTTCGGGTAGTTGATCTCGTGGAACTGCCACAGGTCGATGCGGTCGGTGCGGAGGCGGCGGAGGCTGTCCTCCAGGTTCGACCGGGCCTCCTCGGCGGTGCGCCCGCAGACCTTGGTCATGAGGAAGACCTTGTCGCGGAGCTTGCCCTCCTCCAGGGCCTTGCCCATGCGCTCCTCGCCGCCGCCGTCGTGGTAGTCCCACGCGTTGTCCAGGAAGGTGATCCCCTCGTGGACGGCGCGCTGGATCAGGCGGAGCGAGTCCTTCTCCTCCCTCGCCCGGGTGGAGTGGTGGCCCCCCAGGCCCAGGAGCGTGACCTTCTCGCCCGTCTTGCCCAGGGGCCGCAGCGGGATCCCCTGCTCGTTGGTCTCCTCGGCGGCCGTCGCCGAGCCGCCGAGCGACAGGGCCGCCAACCCGGCCGCGCCGATCTGGAGGGCCTCTCGACGATTCGGATGGTGGGAAGACATCGGCGATCTCCTGGGATTCCGGGGGTCTCGGGGCCGCCGCCGAGGCGGCCCGTCGAAGCCCGATCGTCCGTGCGAACCGCGCGCCATTGTAGCCGAACCCGCCGGCCGGCGACGCCCGGGCGCCGTCGGGTCACTGGCCCTTCGGCAGCCACTTCATGAAGTAGAAGACCATCGGCTCGGGGCCTTCGCAGGTGATGTTGTGGGGGACGTTGGGGGCGGAGAACATGACGGAGCCGGGGCCGACCTTGGTCGTCTTGCCGTCGCAGAAGATCTCCCCGCGCCCGGACTCGACGATCAGGATCTCCTCCTCCGGGTGGACGTGGGGCGCGTGCGGCGACTTGCCCGGGTCGACCACGAACCGGCCCGTCGTCAGGACGGAGCACAGCTCGGACTCGCCGTTGAAGTACAGGCCGATCTGGCCGACCGGCTTGCCGTCGTCCTTGTAGGCCGACATCGGCACCTCGTCCAGCGTCACGGTCTTCGACAGCACGGGGGCCTGGCCCTCGCGCGCGTGGGCGGCCTCGCGCCAGGCCCAGCCGACGGCCAGGACGAGGCAGAGCAGGCTCAACAGGGCGGTCGAGGGACGTACGCGATTCGGCATCATCTTGGCTCCGAGGCGGTGGTCGTCGAGGGTCACGCCCCGATGGTAAACGGCGAGCCGGCCGGTTGGAATGGTTTTCGCATCCCGGATGGCCGAGCCTTCGCGCACCACGAGGACAGCCCCGACCATGCAAACGCCCGCATTCTCCTCGATCCAGCTGCCGGTCTTCCTCATCGTCCTGTTCGGCGGCCTGGGGCTGATCGCCCTGCTGCTGCTCTACCGGCGGAACGCCCAGATCCGCGAGGCGGCCGAGGGCCAGTTCAAGGAGTTCCGCGAGCGGGCCGTCGCGCTCATGGACCAGATCGACGCCCTGCGCGGCCGGCACAAGACCCTCCCCGAGACCGACCCCGACTTCACCGCCCCGATGACCGGCGCGACGCGGAAGCTCTACGATCGGATCGCCGCCGACCTCGACCAGCTCTGGGAGCGATGGCTCGCCGTGATGGAGCACTGGAACCGGGCGGAACAGAGGATGAAGTCGGCCTCCACCTTCAGCGCCGCGCCCAGCGAGGAGGCCCGCGCGATCATCGAGGGGAGCCGGCTGGAAGACCTGCTGCTCGAATCGGGACGGTGCAAGGAGGAGCTGGACCGGCTGAACCTGGCCCACGAGGTCGCGACGAAGGCCCTGCGCGACGCCCGCCGCGAGTCCGCCTCGCTGGCCCGCGCGGTCGGGTCGGACGGCCGCTCGGGGGGCGAGGCCGACCTCTACGCGCGGGAGCTGCGGCGGATCGACCGCGACCTGGAGGAGGCGGAGGCCTCGCTGACGGCCGACCCGATCGGCGCCGCGACGGCCGCGGAGCACGCGCGCGACCTGGTCGCCGAGCTGCGCCAGCCCCCCGCGCCGCGCCCCCCCCGCGCCGGCTTCGAGCGGACGGCGGCCTCGCGGACCATCCTGGACGACCTGGTCTCCTCTGCGGGCAAGCTCCAGGAGATGACGTCGAAGATCCGCGTCATGGACATCATCGGCCTGCTCATCAAGGGGTGGGTCGCTCTCTGGGTGCTCGGCCTGTTCCTGGCGATCCTCCCCGCCCTGATGCCCCTGATCCTGATGTTCATGGCGTTCGTCGTCCTCGGGTCGGGCTTCGGCGTCTTCCGCGGCCTGGCCGCCCCCTGGACCTGGCAGCGCGTCGACCCCAGGGAGATGGAACGCTGGGTGAAGCGCCAGGGCCGGAGGAATCGCCGGGGCTGGTGAGCCGCGGGCGGGCCCATGATTCATCGATCGTGCAACGCGCGTCCCCTCTCCCGCCGGGCGAGGGTGGCCCGGAGGGCCGGGTGAGGGCCGTCGCGCTTCGGGAATCGCCACGGTTCATGACGGGCGCGGCCGACGCGATCTCCGCGCTCCGACGACCCTCTCCCGCCGCTGGAGCGGCTACCCTCTCCCGGCGGGAGAGGGGACGGGATCGGGCCGGGGCCCTCTCATGTTGCGCCGCCCTCGGCCATGACGTTTACGTCAAGCGTCGACCTTGATGAACCGATGGAATAACGGTAAGAAGCACTCCGATCACCCCGGACGCCCACCGTCCGTCTGGAGGGGGAGCGCAACGGCCCTTCGCGGAGAAGGGGGGGCCGGCGCGGTCGCCGCCGGACGCGGCGTGGGGGTTGGCAAGGATGCAAGCCGCGGCGTCCGAGACGAGCGGGCCGGCGAGGCCCCGCGTTCCAGGCGCGGGCCGGTCGCCGAGGATGATCTCCGAGAAGGGATTTTCGAGATGAAACAATCCGTCTGCATCGTCGGCGGCTGTGGCCACATCGGCCTGCCGCTCGGGATCGCCCTGGCGTCCGCCGGGGCGCGGGTCACGCTGCTGGACAACAGCGAGTCGCGGGCGCGCAGCGTCGCCGAGGGCCGGATGCCGTTCCTGGAGCGCGGCGCCGACGAGGCGCTGGCCGAGACGCTGGCCGACGGCTCGCTCTCGGTCACGATGGACCCCGACGCCGTCGGCGGGAGCGACGCGGTCGTCGTGACGATCGGCACGCCCGTCGACGAGTTCCTCAGCCCCCAGATCCGCTCGTTCGACCGGGCGATGGACGCCATCCTCGACCGGATGCGCGACGGGCAGCTCCTGATCCTGCGGAGCACCGTCTTCCCCGGCGTCACCGACCGGCTCGACCGCCGCTGCCGCGAGCGGGGCCTGCGGATCGACGTCGCACACTGCCCCGAGCGCATCGCCCAGGGCTTCGCCCTGGAGGAGACCGGCGGCCTGCCGCAGATCATCGGCGGGGCGTCCCCCGCGGCCACGCGCCGGGCCTCGGCCCTGTTCGGCCTGCTCGGCCCCAAGGTGATCGAGGTCCCGCCGGTCGAGGCGGAGCTGTGCAAGCTGTTCTGCAACACGTACCGATACATCAATTTCGCGATCGCGAACCAGTTCTACGTCATCGCGGACAAGTTCGGGGCCGACTTCGCCCGCGTCCGCTCGGCGATGACGTCGGAATACCCCCGCATGGCCGGGTTCCCCGGCGCGGGCTTCGCGGGGGGGCCGTGCCTGCTGAAGGACACGATGCAGCTCGCCGCGTTCAACCACAACGACTTCGTGCTCGGCCAGGCCGCGATGATGATCAACGAGGGGCTCCCCACCTCCCTCGTCGAGTCGGCCAAGCGGCGATACGACCTCTCCACGGCCACGGTCGCCATCCTGGGCATGGCCTTCAAGGGGAACAACGACGACCCGCGCGACTCGCTGGCGTACAAGCTCCGGAAGGTCTTGACGTTCGAGGCCGCGAGGGTACTCTGCACCGACCCCTACATCCAGGACCCGTCGTTCGTCCCGCTGGAGACGGCGCTCGAGGAGGCGGACGTGGTGTTCCTGGGCGCCTGCCACGACGAGTACCGCGAGCTTTCGATCCGCAAGCCGGTCGTCGACGTCTTCAACTACCTGAAGCCGCCGGCCGAGGAGGCCTCCGAGTCGTCCCGGTCGGCCGCCTGACCCGACTCGACCCGACCGACCGACCGAAGGCGGGCGCCCGGCCCGCCTCTCGCCCAATCCCCGCGTATGGATACCGCCCGGCCCGCGCCGGGGCCCCGAGGGACCGTTCATGAAGATCATGGTGACTGGATCGGCCGGGTTCATCGGCGGCTACCTCGTGGAGGAGCTGCTGGCCAACGGCCACGAGGTCGTCGGCATCGACAACTTCTCCAAGTACGGGGAGATCGAGCACAACAGCCTCGAGCACCCGAACTACACCTTCGTCCGGGGCGACGCCAAGGACGTCGGCCTGATGAAGGAGCTGCTGTCCGACTGCGACCACGTCGTCGCCGGCGCGGCCATGATCGGCGGCATCAGCTACTTCCACACGTTCGCCTATGATTTGATCGCCGAGAACGAGCGGATCACCGCCTCCACGTTCGACGCCGCGATCTGGGCGTACCGCAACGCCAAGCTCAAGAAGATCACCGTCGTCTCGTCGTCGATGGTCTTCGAGAACGCGGTGAAGTTCCCCAGCCACGAGGGAGACCACCGCGCCTGCCCGCCGCCCGCCTCGACTTACGGCTTCCAGAAGCTGGCCGTCGAGTACTTCGCCCAGGGCGCCTACGAGCAGTACGGGATGCCGTTCACGATCGCCCGGCCGTTCAACTGCGTCGGCATCGGCGAGCGCAGGGCCAAGAGCGACGTGGAGATCCTCTCGGGCAACGTCAAGCTCGCGATGAGCCACGTCGTCCCGGACCTCGTCCAGAAGGTGCTGAAGGGGCAGGACCCGCTGCACATCCTGGGCGACGGCTCCCAGGTGCGGCACTACACCTACGGCGGCGACCTCGCCCGCGGCATCCGGCTGTGCGTCGAGCACCCGGCCGCCATGAACGAGGACTTCAACCTCAGCACCGCCGCCTCCACCACCGTCATGGAGCTGGCCGAGCTGATCTGGAAGAAGATCCACGGCGAGTGGAAGCCGTTCCGCACGGTCTCCGACAAGCCCTTCCAGTACGACGTGCAGTGCCGCATCCCGGCCGTCGAGAAGGCCCGCGACCTGATCGGCTTCCGGGCCGACACGCCGCTGGACGAGATCCTCGACGAGGTCATCCCCTGGGTCGACAAGCAGCTGGCCGCCGGAGTCCTCTGATGGCCCGAGAGACCGCGGAATCGCGGCGGGCGTCGATCGCCCGCCGCCCCTCGACCTGGGTCCGGGTCGACAAGCCCCTGGCGCTGATCGTCCCGGTCTACAACGAGGGGGAGAACTTCCCCCGGTTGCTGGCCGAGGTCGAACGCGACGTGCCGCGGCCGTTCACCCTCCTCGTCGTCTACGACTTCGACGAGGACACCACGGTCCCGGTCGCGACGGCCGCCGCCGAGCCCCGGCCCTGGCTGAGGCTGGCGAGGAACCGCCACGGGCGGGGCGTCGTCGGCGCGATCAGGACGGGCTTCGACGAGGTCGGGGAGGGCCCCGCGCTGGTGGTCATGGCCGACCTCTCGGACGACCTGCGGATCGTCCCGAGGATGATGGAGCTGTACAACGAGGGGCACCGGATCGTCTGCCCCAGCCGCTACATGAAGGGGGGGAGCCAGGAGGGGGGCCCCTGGCTCAAGCGGACGCTCAGCCGCCTGGCCGGCGTCTCTCTGCGGCTCCTCGCCCGCTTCCCGACCCACGACGCCACGAACAACTTCCGGCTCTACGACGCCGCCCTCGTCCGCGAGATGGGCATCGAGAGCACCGGCGGGTTCGAGCTGGCCCTGGAGCTGACCGCCAAGGCGTTCCGCCGGGGCGTCCCCATCGCCGAGACCCCCACCACCTGGCGCGACCGCACCGCCGGGGAGTCGCGGTTCCGCCTGATGAAGTGGCTCCCCAGGTACTTGTACTGGTACGGATACGCCCTTTCGCCCCGCCGGGCGCCGCGAGGAGCACGATGACGCGAACCATCGGGATCGACGCCGACGCGCCGCTGGAGAGCCTGGTCGAGCAGATCTACAAGAATCGCTTCGGCAAGCAGGTCCTCGCCCGGCGCTCCGAGGTCTGGCGGGCCCTCTGCGAGGGCTGGTTCGACCGCTACGTCCCGCGCGACGGGAAGGTCCTGGAGGTCGCCGCGGGGTACTGCGAGTTCATCAACAACGTCGCCGCCGCCGAGCGGACGGCCGTCGACCTGAACCCGGAGACGCGGAACCACGCCGCGCCCGGCGTCCAGGTCTTCGAGATCGCCGCCGAGCGGCTGAACGAGGTCGTGCCGGCCTCGCACTTCGACGCGGCCTTCATGAGCAACTTCCTGGAGCACTGCCGGACGCGCGAGCAGGTCCTCGCCGTCTTCAACGCCGTCCGCGGGGCGCTGAAGCCCGGCGGCCGGGTGATGATCCTGGGCCCCAACTTCCGCGCCTGCGCCGCGGACTACTACGACTACTTCGACCACCACCTCGCCCTGACCGAGAAGTCGGTGGCCGAGGCGCTGGAGCTTTCCGGCTTCGAGGTCGAGGTCGAGCTGGCCCGGACGCTGCCGTTCTCCTTCCGGAGCAAGCTGCCGAGCGCCCCCTGGCTGGTGCGGCTCTACCTGAAGAACCCCTGGGCCTGGCGGTTCCTCGGCAAGCAGTTCTTCCTGGTCGCCCGCCGCCCCGCCTGACCCCACGCCCGGACGACGCCCGGCGGGACGCCGCGGCCGAATGCTCACGGAGGATCCCATGACCCAGGACCCGGGGACCGAGGCCGTCGTCGTCGAGCGAGAGCCGCTCTCCCGCGGAGCGGTCGCCTGGCGGACGCTGCTGCTGGCCGCGCTCGTCGCGCTGACGATCCCGCGATGGCTCTCCGGGATCGGGGTGGGGCTGGATCCGTCGTGGATGATCGGCATCCACCTGGCGGGGATGAAGGGTCTTGAGTTCGGGCGCGAGTTCGCCTTCACCTACGGGCCGCTGGGCTTCGTGCTCGGCCCCAAGGCGCTGGGGACGCTCGACATCCACTCGGCGATCTTCCGGCTGCTGCTGCACCTGGCCTGGTGGACCTCGTCCGGCCTCCTCCTGTTCCGGGTCCGCGGCCACCTCGCGCCGCTGGCGTTCGCCGCCGCGACGGCCATGAGCGGCATCGCGCTGGACAACGAGTTCAACTTCGCCCTGACCGGCGTCGTGATCCTGCCGGTCCTGGGATTCCTGCTCCTGGCCGAGCTGGATCGCCGCCCCGAATGGGCGATCCCCGCGGCGATCCTCGCGGCCGTGGCGATGCTCACCAAGTTCAACCTGGGCGCCTGCTGCACCGGGGCGCTGGGGGTCTGGTCGCTCATGCGGCTCGCCCGCGACCCGAGCCGTCGCGTGTTCCGGCGGCTCTCGCTGCTGGCCCTGGCGTACTTCGGCACCCTGGCCGCGCTGTTCGTCGCCTACGGCGGGCCGATCTCCGCGCTCTGGCCATACCTGTCGGCGTCGCGCGAGCTGGTCTCCGGCTACGCCACGCAGATGACGGTCGACGACCCGAGCGTCCGGGGCCTCTACTCCACGGCCGTGATGTTCGCGCTGACGGCCGCCGCGCTGGTCGTCGCCCTGGTCCGGAGGTCGTCCCTGGCACCGGTCTTCGCGCTGATGATCGTCCCCATGTTCATCCTTTACAAGGGGGCGGTCGTCCGGCATTCGATCGGCCACTTCCTGGCGGTCTGGCCGGTGATGGTGAGCATGACGGCCCTGATCCTCCCGATCGCCGCCCGGTCGTTCTGGACGCGCGTCCCGGCGACGGTCGCCGTCCTGGGCATGGTGGGCTGGGGCTTCTGGTACGCCCCGGCCGACTTCGGGAAGGTCGTCACGCGCGGGCCGGAGAACCTGGCGACGCTGTGGCGGCTCGACTCCGCCCGCGCCGAGATGCGCGCCTGGGACGCGCGGCTCAAGGCCGAGCAGGCCCTCCCCGCGCGGTTCCGCGAGCGGATCGCCGGGTCGACGGTGGATGTCTATCCGTGGGAGGCCTCCTACGTCTGGTCCAACGACCTGGACTGGAGCCCCCGGCCCGTCTTCCAGTCGTACGCCGCCTACACCCCCGCGCTGGACCTGATGGGGGCGAGGCACTACCGCGGCCCCCGCGCCCCGAAGTACATCATCTACACCCACGTCGCCATCGACTCCGAGAACCCCTGCGCCGTGGACTCGCGGACGTGGCTGGAGATGTACCGCTGGTACGACCTCGTCGACGGCGACGGCGACAGGCTGCTGCTGGAGCGCCGGGCCGCGCCGCGATGGCGAGGGGCCGAGCCGGTCGCCGAGGCGGCCGTCGGCTTCGCCCAGGCGTACGACGTCCCCGACGCCGCCGGCGGCCTCGTCTTCCTCAAGGTCGAATTGGAGCTGACGCTCCTGGGCAAGCTCCAGTCGCTGCTCTACAAGGTCGAGCCCCCCTTGATGCGCGTGGAGTACAAGGACGGGACCGCCGCCAACTACCGGATGGTCTGGCGGAACGCCTCGGCCGGCTTCATCGCCAGCAGCCTCCCGCGCGACCAGGACGCCGCGATCAAGCTCTTCCAGCGCGGGGCCGCCGACGAGGTGGTCAACTTCTCGTTCCACGACCCCAGCGGCCGGTTCAAGCCGGAGGTCAAGCTCCAGGCGCTGAGGTCCGGCCCGATCGCGGAGCTGGCCGCGTCGGCCGAGGGGGCGACGGCCCGCTGATCGATCGTCCGGTCAGCGGCCCAGCGTCATCAGCAAGAGCCGGGCGGCATGGTACCCGACCCAGATCGCGGTGCCGACGAAGGTGAAGAACAGCGCAATCTTGTACAAGGTCGGATTCGTCCGGCCAAGGTTGGTCTTGGCCTCGTCCCGGGGGCCGAAGTCCTCGTCCACGTCGTCCCAGTCGTCGTCCTCCTCGATCCCCAGCGCGGCGGCGTCGTCCGACCATCGCTGGGAGAGGATGACGCGGGCGTCGGCCGCGAAGCTCTCGGGGACGCGGAGGACGACGCCGCCGGAGAAGGCCGCGTGGACGGACTTCGACCCGGCCAGCTCGCCGTCGACGACGGTCGGGATCCCCTCGGCCTCCAGCCGGATGCGGGGGGGGTGGCACTCCACCGCGTCGTCGTAGCGGGCGACCTCCACCCAGGGCCCTTCCACGTCGGCGTGATGGGCGAACGGCTCGGGGCCGGGCTCCAGCGGCACGTCGTGCTTGGGGCAGGGGGCGCCGACCTCCGCCTGGACGAAGCCCTCGCACACCGGGCAGTAGCCCCGGTCGACTACCCCCGCGCCGCACTCGCCGCAGAGCCGGCGCGCGTCGTCGGCCGGGAAGCCCTTGCCGCAGGAGGGGCAGAACGTCGGCGGCCTGTCCGTGGCGGGGGTCATGGCGAGGGCCCTCGTGCCTGGACGTCAGCCTTCGAGCGCCGCGTCCATCGTGATGTCGAGCTTCAGGTGCCTGCCGACGAGGCAGGCGACCTTGGCCTTCCCCGCGTGCTCCTGGAAGCGGGCGGGGTCGCCCCCGGGGATCTTGCCCCGGACGATCAGGTGCGACGTCGTCATCGAGAGGCCCTCGCTCCCCTTCTCCAGCGAGACCTCGGCGGTGACTTCGAGGCGTTCGGGGGTCACGCCGGCCTTGTGGAGGATGTGGGCCAGGGTCAGCGTGTAGCACGTGGCGTGCGCCGCGGCGATCAGCTCCTCCGGGTTGGTCTCCCCCGTCTTTTCGAACTTGTGGGGGATGGGGCTGCCGAAGGCGACCTTGGAGACGGCCCCGCTCTTGCCGGAGACGGTGCCCTCGCCGTCGGTCGATCCGCCGTGCCACACGGCCGTGCTGTGCGTCTTCATGTCGCGGGCTCCCCGAGCGGGCGCGAACGCCCGGGAGGGTATTCGCCGCTCATCCCCCATCATTGCGAGGCCGGCGGTCGAATCAACCCCTCGGCGTCGGCGGGGGGCGGGGCCTCGCCCGCCAGCCGCGACTCCATCCGGACGACGTGCACCGTGCCCGGCTTCGTCGCCACGGCGATCAGCCGACGGTCCTCGTGGTACGCCAGCGCGGCCGGCTCGGCCCCGGCGAGGTTGAGCGGGCCGAGGATCGGAAACCGGCCCAGCAGCGCCGGCGGCTCGACCTGGAGCAGGTGGAGGTCGGACGAGCCCGCGGGGGCGGTGACGAGGTACGTCGCGGCGTGGGGCTCGCGACCGTCCGCCAGCCCGGCGACGGCCACGGCCTCGCCCCCGGCGGGGATCACCATCCAGTCGCCGTCCTCCGAGGTCGACACATAGGGCGAGTCGGCCCGCGAGAGGTCCATCCGGCCGGCGACGGTCGGGGCGGTCGGGTCGGCCAGGTCGAGCGCCAGGGCCTCCCTCGACCTCGCCAGCGCGACCATGCCGCGGACGCCCATGTGCGAGAGCGTCAGCCGCTCCACGTCGTCGCCGTCGTCGAACGTCAGGCGGCCGACGGGCTCGGGAGAGGGGGAGGTGACGAGGTCGCGCGCGGCGAGGATGGTCAGCTCGGGGGCGTGCTTGTCGGCGTCCCCCTCGGCCCTTCCCGACGACAGGACCATCAGGTGGGAGCCGTCGGGCGTGGCGGCCAGGTCGTCCGGGTAGTAGCCGGCCTCGACCCGCGTCCCCGCCTTGCCCCCCTCGATCGTGAACAGGTCCAGCCACCCCGGCCCCAGGTGCTTGGCGTCGTTCACCGGGCGCTGGAGGACCGCCACGTCCCCCCCCACGATGGCGATCGCGACCGGCCGCCCCTCCACGCCGATCGTCGCCGTGAGGGCGAGCGTCGCGTCGAGGCCCACACGGTAGGTGAGCACGCGGTTGTAGCGCGGGCAGAGGACCGCCAGGTGGTCGCCCGTGGCGTCGAACGCGATCCGCTCGGCCCGCTGCTCACCGGTCGCCTCGCGGTGGGTCTCCCTCAGGAGCCACGGCCCGGCGACCGCCTCCACCGGCGCGCTCGCGGTGCGGGCGACCCACGCGCCGGCGCCCCCCGCGACGAGGACGATCGCCGCGATCCCCGCCATCGCGCCCGGCCGGATCATCCCCGAGGGCGCCGCCGGCGGGGACTCGTGACGCTTGCGGCCGAACTCGATCCGGTTCTCCGTCCCCTTCAGCAGCCGGCCGATGTTCTTGCGGTGCCGGACGATTAGCAGCACGACCAGCCCGACGACCAGCAGGCTCATCGCCCGATGCTCGCGCGCCCAGGGGTCGACGGCGCGCAGGAAGTACGTCGCCCCGAACGCCAGGCCGCCGGCCATCGACGAGAGCGACACGTAATGCGACGGCGCGAACACGGCGAAAAACGCCAGGGCCGCCGCCCCGCAGGCGACCGGCTGGAGCGCCAGCAGCGCCCCGAGGCTGGTCGCGACCCCCTTGCCCCCCTTGAAGCCCAGGTAGATCGGGAAGTTGTGCCCGAGGATCGCCCCCAGCGCCGCGGCGACGGGAAGGTCCGCGGGCGCGTCCCAGCCCAGGCGGGCGAACAGCCACGGCAGGCCGATCGTCGGCAGGAGCCCCTTGAGAACGTCCAGCAGGAAGACCAGGACGAAGAACCGGAAGCCCAGCAGCCGGCCGACGTTCGTCGCCCCGATGTTCCCCGAGCCGGCCTTTCGCACGTCCCGCCCGGTGAGCGCGCGGTAGATCAGGTAGCCGAACGGGATGGCGCCCAGGAGATAGGCGGCCGTCGCGACGGCGATGTAGGACCAGCTCAAGGGGGCGTCTCCGTCACTCGTCGCGGCCGATCTTCAGCGTCGCCTCCTCGGGATGGCCGAGGAACGCGGCGCGTCGGCTGTCGAAGATCTCGTTGGCGGTGGCGTAATCGTCGTGGCGGCCGATGTCCAGCCAGTAGCACGGCTGGCGGTAGCAGTGGACCGGCCGGCCCGTCGTCCGCATCGATTCCAGCAGGTCGGGCATCCCGACCGACCGCCCCGGCGCGAGGTAGTCCCACGCCAGCGGGTCCAGGATGTAGACGCCCATGCTGACCTGGAACGAATACTCCGGCTTTTCGGAGTACCCCGTCAAGACGTGCGGGTCGTCGCCGAACTGGAGGACGCCGAAATCGATCTTCACCTCGCGGGGATACGAGGCGATCGTCGCGGCGGCCCCGCGATCGCGGTGGAACTCGTACATCGCCCCGTAGTCGAGCGTCGTGAGGATGTCGCCGTTGATGACCAGCGTCGGCTCGTCGGGCCTGCGGACCAGCGTGAGCCCCCCCGCGGTCCCCAGCGGGGCGACCTCGCGGCGGTAGTCGATCCTCGCGCCGAACTTCCGGCCGTCGCCGCAGAACGTCTCGATCAGCTCGGTCAGGTAGCCGGTGATGATCGTCACGTCGCGGAAGCCGTAACGCGCCAGTTGCCGGATGACGACCTCCAGGATCGGCATCGGGTCGTCCTCGCCCAGCGGCATCAGCGGCTTGGGGAGGACGTGAGTGTACGGGCGCAGGCGCGTCCCCTTGCCGCCGGCCAGGATCACGGCCTTCATGCGTTCCCCCTTCCGTGAGTCGCGTGACGATCCGTCCGCGGGCGCGGACGACGATCCGACCGACGCCCCGGCCCGCGCGGGCCGGCGGCCCTCCGACGGTCCGCGGCGACCTCCTCGAAGACCTCGATGAGCGCCTCGACGTGGCGGTCGAAGGTCCACGACCTCCCCAGCGCGGCGGCCTCGGCCGAGATCGCCGCGCGGCGGCCGTCGTCGGCCAGGGCGTCGAGCGCGGCCGCCAGCTCCGCCGTCGCGCCCGGCGCCGGCAGGACGAAGCCGTGCCGGCCGTGCGTCATCAATTCGCTGGCCCCGTTGCAGGCCGTGGTGATCACCGGCAGCCCGCAGGCCATCGCCTCGAAGACGACCAGCGAGCAGGGGTCGTAATAGGTCGGCGAGACGAAGAAGTCGCTCGACCAGTAGCATTCGCGGACGTCGTCGTGGAAGCCGAGGAAGTGGACCGCGTTTCCCACGCCGAGCCGCTCCGCCAGCCGGCGATACCACCCCGGCCGCCCGCCGCCGCAGACCAGCAGCTTGATCGGCCGCGCCGAGCGGTCGCGCGCCGCGAGCCCTCGGATCAGCGGCTCCAGGCCCTTGAGCGCGTAGTTGTGGCCGACGAACAGCCCGACCAGCTCGCCCGCGCCGATCCCCACCTTGCCCCGGAACGCCGCGCGGGTCGCCCCCGGCTGGGGGACCATGACGCGGCCCGGGTCGATGGCGTTGGGGACCACGCGGATCCGCCCCTTCGGCACGCCGTTGAACTCTTGCAGGTGCCCGGCGACCATCCGGCTCACCGCGACCACCCGGGCCCCGCGCGCCGGGTCGTATTGACGCCTCTCGATCGCGCGATACGTCCAGTGCTTGGGGTTCAGCACCTTGCCCAGCACGTACAGCCGCCGCGCCAGCGGGTTGGCGAACCGCATCGAGTTCGCCCGCAGGCTCCCGCCGTGGACGCCCCCCTGGGGGATGATGACGTCGTGCCCGTAGGTGTTGATGAAGCCGACGGAGCAGTCGTGCCCGGCGTCCTTCAGCATGGCGGCCGAGGCGTCGGCGAACGAGACGATCCGCTCGCTCCGCGTCCTGCCGGTCGACTCGACGCGCACGCAGCGGACCTCCGGCGGCAGCGCCCCCTCGGCCCAGCTCTCGGCGTACAGGTCGACCGAATGCCCCCGCCGCAGGAGCCCGCGGCAGAGGTCCACGATGTAGGTCTCCGCCCCGCCTTTCGTGGGATCGACCCTCGGGAAGTTCAGGGCGAGTCGCATCGGCATCCTCTCCGCGTCCATGGGACCGCCGTCCGCGATCCCCCATCGTCTCTACTTCGCCCGCGAGCGGGCCGCCGCTGGAGCTTTTCCCCGCCAGCCCGCATTTTCCAGAGATCCATCCCAACGGCCTTCCCCCCTGGAGGGGGAAGGTGGCCCGAAGGGCCGGATGAGGGGGGGACGCGCAAGTCGGCCTTCGCGGCTTGAAGGGGCCTTCCCCGGCCGACGGCCTGGACCAAGCTTCGAACTCCGAAACTCCGCGGGCAAGCTCCCCCTCATCTGACCGCTTCGCGGTCTGTCTTCCCCCTCCAGGGGGGAAGACCGTTCGCGTTGAGATCCCCTCCGTCATTCAACGCCGGTTGTGGTCCGAATACCGCGCCGCCTTCAGCCGGATCATCCGCGCGTGCCAGTCGGGGCGCCTCGGGGCGGCCTCGCGCTTGTAGTGCTTCCAGAACCGGAGGACGTCGCGGGGCTCGACCCCCCCGACCCCCTCGATGGAGAACAGCAGTTGGCCCAGGTCCTTCCAGCGCCAGCGGTCGGCGAACAGGCGATGCTCGCTCAGGCGGTGGAGGTCGATGAGCGTCAGCGCCACGTCGCGGGGATCGCGGGCCAGCCTCTCCAGGTCCAGGAAGAAGTGGCAGAGGTACAAATCCTTATGGAAGACCCTGGCCCGGTGCAGCGCCGCGGCCATGCGGGCCATCTCGGGGACGATCCGACGCTTGAGCGCCGCGAACGCCTCGGGCCCCAGCGAGTCGCGCAGGCCGGGGAGGATCTCGTTCAGCTCGCGGCCGGGCAGCTCGGCGACGGCCAGGTAGCTTTGCAGCCCCCCCCAGGGGCCGATGCGCTCCCCGACGGCGACCACCTCAGGCACCGCCACCCCCAGCGCCCGAGCGCGCTCCAGGTGCGCCCACTCGGCCGCCCCCGGCGAGTGCCGGCCGGCCGGGTTCACCGTCGCCGCGACCCGCGCGGGCCAGGGGAGGCGGAAGTGCCGCTTGAGGTAGACCGACACCCGCCGCTCGTTCCGGTGGAAGACGAACCGGGCCGTCGACCGCCCTTGCTTGGCGTGCAGGCGGTCGCGGCTCTCGATCGTCATCACGGCGGCGTCGAAGTCGGGCGGGAGCGCGTCGCGATAGCGGTCGTCGATCCACGACCACCGCGACCCGCGCGTCAGGCGATTCCAGAGGGCCTTGATGCTCACGGCCGGAAGCCCTCCCAGGAGATCGGCTGCCTCACGCGGAAGACCCGCGTCCCCACGTCGCGACCGTCCACCACCACGGGGAAGTCCCGCGCCGGCTCGGCGGCGAAGGCCAGCAGCGCCCCCAGGCTCTCCGCCCGGCGGCTCTTCGCCTCCAGCTCGTCCCGGCCGATCACGACGTACGACAGCCCGCGGTCGGTCAGCGCCTGGCGGACGTGCCAGGGACCGTAGCCGTCCTCGCGACCGGCGACGAATCGCGCCCAGCCGCGCGTGTCCAGGATCCGCTCGCCCGGCCCGGCGTTCTCCGCCAGCCAGCGCCCGGCCAGCCAGTGCCCGCGACGGCTCTCGTGGCTCTCGCGGACCTGGTAGATCGACATCCCCGTCGCCACGACCACCGTCCCCGCGACGATCGCCCCGCGCCAGGCGCGCGGCGAGATCGGCACCCTCGGCCCCAGGCGTCGCAGGCAGACGACGATCCCGGCCCCGGCGAAGATCGTCGAGGCCGCGACCAGCGGCAGCGCGTGGCGGCTCGATATGTATCCCAGCTTCGATCCGTTCATGACCACCGCGGCGACGTACACGGCGACGAACGCGGCGAGCGTCAGCAGCTCGGCCCCGCCGGCGCCGGCGCGCCCGCTCGAACCCTGGATGAACCGGCGTCGGGCCAGCCCCCAGACGGCCATGATCGCGAAGCCCCAGCACATGCCGTCCCACCAGCGGCGGCCCAGCTCGCCGAGCGCGGCGACCGGCCCGGCCAGCGACTCGTGGTCGGACTCCTCCTTCGGGGAGAGGTCCAGCCCCGCGGATTCCAGCCCCTTCGGCAGCGGCTGGGGGACCGATCGCAGGACCTTGATCTGGGAGCCCAGCCCGGCCGCGTGGCGGATCGCCAGCTTCTCCGAGACCTGCCCCTTCGCCAGCGCGTACCCGCCGACGCACGCCAGGGCCGAGAGCCCCAGCGCCGGCAGCAGCGGGGCGGTCGCCAGCGACCGGACGCCGCGCGTCCTCAGAAGGTTCCAGCCGAGCGCCAGGCCGACCCCCATCGGCGCGAGGATCGCCTCGGGCCGCGCCGTGTACGCCAGCCCGCCGACCAGCCCGGCCGCCGTCGCGTGCTTCCAGCAGTCGAGCCCGATCGCCCTCGCCCCGAGCCACAGGCAGGCGAACATGCCCGCGAGCCCCACCGCGTTCGCCAGCACGTCGCGGCCGACCTCCGCGGGGAGCGGGAGCAGGACGTACACGAGGACGGCGACCAGCGCGACGCGCTCGTCGAAGATCGCGCGGGCGAGCGCGAACAGCGGGAACAGGAGCAGGATCGACGCGACCGCCGACACCCCCTGCGCCGCGACCCGCCAGGCGTCGGGGCCGGGCCCGATCGCCGCGGAGACGACCGGCTCGGCGGCCGCGACGAGCGCGGGGTAGAGCGGATGCTGATCGGCGCCCCGGATCGCGTCGAGCCACGGCCCCGACTGGAACCGCTTCGCGGCGGCGAGGAACTTCAGCCCGTCCTGCGCGGGGACCAGCGTGCGGGCGATCCCCGCGACGTGGAGGACCGCCGCGAAGGCCGCGACGCCCAGGAGCCATCGACGATGCGACACCCGTCCCTCCTCCCGCCCTCAGGCGGTCCGCGACAGCGGGCGCCGTTCCGGCGCCGCGGACTCCCACAGATCCCGCAGCGAGCGCTCGAACGAGGTCGTCGGCCGCCAGCCGGTCTCGCCCGCGATCCGGTCGACGCTGGCGCGGGAGTCGTCGATCTCGCCCCGGCGGATCGCCCCCGGGTCGGCGACGACGACGGCCGCGCGGCCGCTCAGGGCGACCAGCCGGTCGAGCCCCTCCTGGACCGGGCGGGACTCCCCGGAGGCCACGTTGTAGACGCGGCCCGCCTTGCCGCGCGTCGCCAGCGCGATCAGCGCGGCGGCGGCGTCGCGGACGTCGACGAAGTCGCGGCGGGCGTCGAGACGGCCGGCGAGGATCCGCGCCGGGTCGGCGGTGGGCTCGGCCAGCGTCGCGGCGAACCGGCCGAACGCCAGCGACTCCGGCATCCCGGGGCCGATGAGGTTGAACACCCGCCCGACCGTCACCTCCAGCGGCCCTCGCCCCGCCAGCGCGGAGCGGGTCGCCATCAGCTTGGCCCGGCCGTAGGCGGTCGTCGGCCGGCAGGGACGCTCCTCGGTGATCGGCAGGTCGGCGGCCGCGACGGGCCCCACCTCGGCGGCCGAGCCGGCCACGACCACCCGCGCCGGCCTGCCGGTCGACCGCAGCGCGGAGAGGAGCCGGTCGGTCCCCCAGAAGTTGGCGTCGAACAGCTCGACGTCGCCGGCCGGCGGCGTCTTGCCGGCCGCGTGGACGACGTAATCCGGCGCCACGTCCCGCGCCGCCCGGCCGAGCGCGTCGGGGTCCAGCAGGTCGGCCGAGACGAACAGCGCCCCGCGCGGCGAGCGCGGGCGGTTCCGCCCCAGGACCACGATCCGGTCCCCCTCCGCGACGTCCCGGGTCAGCGCGTCCAGGACGTGGCCCCCTAGCCAGCCGTTCGCGCCCGTGATCATCCAGGTCGCCATGCCGCCTCCTTGGTGGTCGATCGATGGTTTCGCCGGCCGGACAGCAGCCGGCGCGAGGCTTCGAAGACGCGGTCGGGGTCCAGCTTCCTCATGCAGTCGTGGTGTCCCATGCGGCAGGTCGGGCGCTGGCAGGGGCCGCAGGGGACGGGGCGGTACAGGTGGACGGCGTTCGGCTGGTTCGTCCGGGTCCACTGGATCCAGGTCGGGCCGAACAGCGAGACGACCGGGGTGTTGAACGCCGCGGCGAAGTGGCGCGGGCCGGAATCGGTCGTCACCATCAGGTCGGACCGGCGGACGATCGCCTTGGAGAGCCCCAGGCTCAGCCGCCGGTCGGCCAGGCTGACGACGCGGGGGTGCCCGGCGAGTTCGGCGATCCGGCGCGATTCCTCGCGCTCCGCCGGGCCGCAGAGGACGACCACGGCCGCGCCGCATTCCTCGGCGATCCGCCGGGCCAACTCGCCGAAATGCTCGTTCGGCCACGCCTTCGCCGGGCCGAACGCGCCGCCATTGTTGAGGCAGACCAGGCCGTCGGACGCGTCCACGCCGAGCGCCGCCAGGGCCTCGTCGGCCTCGGCCTCGTCGGCGGGGGTCGTGGCCAGTTCCAGTCGCGAGCCGGTGCCGGGGCAGCCCAGGGCGCGGGCGAGTTCCAGGTAATAGTCGACGATGGGGGAGGGGACCAGCTTCCCGCGGGCGTCGCGGGGGGGCGGCAGGCGGTCGGTCAGCAGCCAGCCGCGGGCGTAGCGGTCGTAGCCGACGCGCCTGGGGATCCCGGCGAGTCGCGAGATCAGGGCCGTGCGCATCGAGTTCGGCAGCAGCACGGCCGCGTCGGGGCGATCGGCCCGGAGGCGTCGGATCAGGGCTCGGGCCCGGTGCTCGGGGTCCTTCGCCTTGGGGTGGAAGGGGATGATCGCGTCGAACCAGTCGAGCCCGTCGAGGACCGGCGCGACGTTGGGCCGGATGACGGCGGTCAGCCTGCCCTCGGGGAACCTCCGCCGCAGGGCGCGGAAGGTCGGCGTCGCCATGACGGTGTCGCCGATGAGGCTGGGGCAGAAGACGACGACGTTCATTCGGGGCCGAGCCCTTCCCTGGCGTTCCGGCCGGCTTCCTTGCCGGCGGTCGAGTCTCGCGCTCGGCGGCCCCGTCAGTCGCCCGGCGTCGGCCGATCCGGGAGCAGCGCGGCCAGCGGGCCTTCCAGCGGGCGGGCGTCTCCCAGGATGTCCAGGCCGATCCGGAGCGCGCGGAGGGGCGCGTCCCCGAGGTTCGAGACGCGGAGTTTCACCAGATCCTTCTGCGTGGTCAAGACGAGTTCCGCGCCGGCGGAGTCGGCCCAGCGGGCGAGGTCGGCCACGTCGTCGGCGGAGTAGGGGTGATGGTCGGGGAAGGGGCGGAGGTCGACGACGCGGCAGCCCAGCCCCTCCAGCGTCCGGCGGAAGCCCTCCGGGTTGCCGATCCCGCAGAACGCCGCGACCGCCCGGCCGGCCAGGCCGTCGAGCGGGGACGACTCGCCGTCGCCGTCGACGAGGTCGCGCGGGGTGTGGCGAGCCTCCAGGATCGGCGCGTCCGGGGCGTGACGGCGCGCCTGGTCGCGGATCTCGGCGCGGCGGTCGTCCGGGACGAGGTCCGCGCGCGTCACCACCACGACCCCCGCCCGCCGCAGCGACGAGGCCGGCTCGCGCAGCAGCCCGCGCGGGAAGAGGCGGCCCAGGCCGAAGGGGCCGAGCGCGTCCAGCAGCACGACGTCCAGGTCGCGGGCGAGCCGGCGGTGCTGGAAGCCGTCGTCCAGGATGAGCAGCTCGGACTCCAGCTCGTTCACGGCGATCTCGGCCAGCCGGACGCGGTCGGGGCCCTGGAGGTGGGGGACGTCGGGCAGGTTCTCCTCCAGGACGAGCGCCTCGTCGTTGACGGCGTCGGCCCCGCCGTAGCCCCGGCTGAGGAGGCAGACGCGGACGTTTCGCTCGCGATACCACCGGGCCAGCCGCTCGACCATGGGCGTCTTGCCCGTCCCCCCCAGCGTCAGGTTGCCGACCGAGACGACCGGGACCGCCGCGCGATGGACGTCCACGCCGCGGTCGAACCGCCGGTTGCGCAGCCCCACGCCGACGCCGTAGCCGATCGCGCCCAGCGACAGTCCGGCCCGCGCCAGCGCCGCCAGCGGCCCGCGCGACTCGCCGCGAACCAGCTTCAGGTAGGTTTCGGGGGAGATCGGCGGCACGCGGGAAGTCCTTGTGGTATGCGAGATGAGCCTAGGGCGACCCATCTCGTCTCGGAGGGTGATCGAGCGTGGAACGCGCGTCCCCTCTCCCCCCGGGAGAGGGCAGCCGCGCCAGCGGCGGGTGAGGGTCGTCGGAGCGCGGGCGAGGCGTCGGGGCGGGATACCATGGACCGCCGCTATCTCTACAGCCCGGCGACCCACCCTCACCCGGCCCTCCGGGCCACCCTCTCCCGGGGGGAGAGGGGACGATTCATGGCCTCGCCGTCCCGCGCGGCGATGCTCCCCCCTCGCCCGTTCCGCGCGGCGACGGCCGAGGATACCATGGGATGCGACTTCGCCTGAATGGAGAGATCGCCGAATGATCGCGCCGCCCGAGAATCCGCATCCCCTGGTCGTCCACTGGCTGCAGCGGCATCGCGGGGCGATCTGCTTCGTGCTGCACATGGTCGGGATCCCGTTCACGATCCTGGGGGCGCTCCTGCTGGCGGTGTACGTCTTCCAGGCGTCGTTCCCCGTCTTCGCGACGGCGGTGGGGATGTTCGTGGCCGGGTTCGCCCTCCAGTTCGCCGGGCATTACCTGGAAGGGACCGACCCGGGCGAGGTCATCTACTTCAAGCGGCTGTTCGGCGTCCCCTACGTGGAATTCCCGCCGGGCCGCGGCCCGTACGGCGGGACGACGCCCGCGCCGACGGCCGACGCGGCCGGAGAATCGGCGGACGCCTCGGGAAGCCCTTGAGCTTTCTCGTCCCCTTTGCACGTCGCGGGGGCCGGATTCCCGGAGGAACCGCCCCGGCCGCGCGCTTTTTCCCCTGGAGCAGATCCCGGACGATCGGTAAATTCCCCGCCATCGCCTCAAGCGGCGGAGCCCGGACGACCGATACCCTTCGACAGCCCGATCCTCGGCGGATATCCGAGGCGTCGGGGCGCGGTCGACCGGAGTGGGTCGGCGAGCGATCGACAAATCGGAAAGGCGGGCCGGCCCACGCACTTCTCTCGCGGCCGGTCTCGCGGATGTTGGACAAGGGTCGCGACCGAGTCGGCCCGACGAATGCGACGGCGGCAGTCGAGTCGTGGGCGAAACGCCCCGTGAAGCCAAGCCAAGGATGGCGCGGCGTGGCCCCACGCTCGGGTTACGCGTCACATGGCGATCTTAGTCAAGGACGGCTGGCCATGCGATTGACCTTACGCGGGAACCGATGGGCTCATGTGGCCGTGCTGGCGGCCTGGATGAGTTCCGCCGGTTGCCAGAGAATCCCCTACATCGACCAGTCCAAGTCCGTCCCCCACGACACCCTGGGGAAGATGGCCCTCGAGGACAAGGAGGTCCAGCAGGCGGAATTCCTGTCCAGCCAGACCGCCCTGCCGATCCCCAAGATCGCCAAGCCGCGCACCACCAACGACCCCGAGGCCGAGCAGATCTGGCCGATGACCCTCCAGGAGGCCATCCGGATCGGCCTGGACAACTCCGAGGTCGTCCGCGTCATCTCCTTCGGCGCCCAGGGCATCCCGGTCGGCGGCTTCGAGCCCACCCCCTTGAACATCGGCGCCGGCGCCGGCGTCGCCAGCTCGCTGGGCGCCGGGACGCTCCAGACGGTGTACGACCCGGCCATCCAGGAGACGCAGATCGCCCAGGCGCTCAGCGTCTTCGACACCGGGTTCATCACCAACATGACCTGGGGCAAGAACACCCAGCCGTTCAACAACGCCATCCAGGGCGGCACGTTCCAGCTCGGCGGCCTGCGGACGCCGGTCATCTCGGTGCAGGACTCGGCGCAGTTCCAGGTCGGCCTCCAGAAGCGGACGGCCACCGGCGCCCAGCTGGGCATCGTGCACAACGTCAACTGGCTGTACCAGAACAGCACGTTCCTGGTCTACCCGTCGGCGTACACCACGAACCTCCAGCTCTCGCTGAGCCAGCCGTTGCTGGGCTCCGCCCCGATGCCGGGCCAGCAGGCCGGGCCGCTCGTGGGCCTGGAGGCCAACCGCGCCCCGATCGTCGTCGCCCGGCTCAACGCCGACGCCGCCGTCTGGCGGTTCAAGGCCGAGATCATGGCCCAGGTCCGCTCGATCGAGCAGCAGTACTGGGCCCTCGCCCAGCAGCACGTCCAGCTCTGGGCCGCCGAGAAGGCCGTCGAGCTGGCCCGCGAGATCGTCAACCGCGAGCAGGCCGAGCTGGTCGTGGGCAAGGGGACCGTCGCCGACGTCGCCGAGGCCCAGCAGCGGATGGAGCAGTTCAACCTCGACCTGGTCACCCGCACCGCCGACGTCGTCACCACCGAGCGCCAGCTCCGCAACATCCTGGGGCTCCCCCCGGCCGACAACCGCCGCATCATCCCGGTCACGCCGCCGACCGAGGCCCGCCTGGAGCCCGACTGGGATTCCAGCCTCGCCCAGATGGTCACCTTCCAGCCCGACATCGTGCAGTCGCAGCTCCTGGTCCGCATCGCCGAGCTCCAGCTCCTCGTGGCCCGGAACCAGCTCCTGCCGCAGCTCAGCCTGAACCTGCTCTACCAGTTCAACGGCTTCGGCCAGAACCTGGACGACGCCGAGGCCGTCATGACCGGCGCCTCGATCAAGGCGATCGAGCCGGTCGTCGCCGCCCAGCAGCGGGCCGCCGGCATCGCGGGCAACCCCGGGTTGTACAACAACTTCCGGACGTGGCAGGTCGGCTTCACGTTCCAGGCGCCGATCGGCATGCGGAACCCCCTGGCCGTGACGCGGCAGGCCCAGTACACCCTGCTGCGGCAGCGGGCGTTCCTCCAGCAGATCATCCACCAGACGGTCCACTCGCTGCACCGGTTCTTCCTGGAAGTCGACGCCAACTACAAGCAGTTCAAGACCGCCTCGCGGCTCCGGGCCGCCGCCGCCGAGCGCCTGGCCGCCCAGCGGGCCTACTACGAGGAAGGCCGGATCACCATCGACCGCTTCCTCGACGCCGTCAGCCAGTACGCCCAGGCCGTCGCGCTGGAGGCCCAGTACAAGACGACCTACAACATCTCGATCGTCGCCCTGGAAGAAGCGAAGGGGACGCTGCTGGCCTACAACAACATCGCCGTGGCCGAGGGCCCCAACCCCCGCAAGGCCTACGCCCAGGCCCGCGACATCCAGGACGCCCACAAGCAGCTCCCCATCGGCCAGGACGGCCCGATGTACCCCGATCGCGTCTCCGGCCCGGCCACGCCCGACCCCGTCGAGCCGCACGAGCCCCCCAACGTCGACGGAGGCCGCTCGCTCCCGGCGATGCCCGCCCCGATCGGCCCGCTGGGCCCCCCGCCGACCCCGGCGCCCCCGGCCCGGCCCGCCGGCGAGGCCCCGATCCTCTCCCAGACGCCCCCCGCCGACGCCGACGTCCAGACCGCCGGCGGCCAGCCCCCGGCGGCCGCCCCGGCCCCGGCCCCGGCGACGGCCCCGGCCCCGGAGCCCAAGCCGGCGCCCCCGGCGACCGACGCGCTCCCGCCGCTCCCGGCGACCGACGCGCCCTCGCCGCTCCCGGTGCTCCCCGAAGCCGAGGAACTCCCGGAGCTTCCCCCGGCCGTCGACCTGCCGCCGCTCCCCTGACGTTCCAGAGCGACGAACGGATGAAGTCCGACCATCCCGAAAGGCCGAGGCCCCCCGCCTCGGCCTTTCGCCATTCCCGGCGCGGGGGTTTTCTCGAAATCCGGCCCGATCGCGGAAAAACCTGAAATCCCGCCGCGAGCCCCGCGGATCATCCCCGCGTTCGAGTCCCTTGATCCTTGGAAATTCGACGGCGGTGAAGAGAACAGGGAGATCCCGCGCGCTTACCGAAGACGAGGAGGGGCGTCCCGGAGCCAAATCGAAGGCCCGCGCGGCACGAACGACGAGCCTACAACGCGCTTTGCGAAGACCGTCCGAGGTTCCGCGCGCCAGCGACGGCAAGCGAGAATCGCGCGTCGCGAGGCCGGCCGGGCACCCGCGCCCCATCGATGGCGAGCGTGAAACGCGCGTCCCCTCTCCCCCCGGGAGAGGGTGGCCCGAAGGGCCGGGTGAGGGTCGCCGGACGGTAGAGATAGCACCAGTTGATAATCGCGCGACCGAAGGCGGTTCCGCACTCCGGCGACCCTCACCCGCCGCAGACGCGGCTACCCTCTCCCGGGGGGAGAGGGGACATCATCGGGCCGGTGGCCCTCATCTTTTGTGGCGCGGGCCAGGGGTATCGCGGGGCGGCGGGAGCACCGACGAACACTCGGTCTCGCCGCGACCGGGATCGCCACGCGAAACCACTTCGAAAACGACGAACGAAGCCAACGTGATTTCGGCGCAAATGCCGAATGCAAAGCAGCTTCGGCGCGACATGGTCCCGCGCGGGGACGACGAACGAAGCCAAACCCGCGGCGACTCGGGCGCTGGGATGACGGAGGCGGGCGCGGCGCGGGGCCGGGGTTCGAAGGGGTCTCGCGAGACCACTTCGAATTCGACGAACGAAGCCAACGCGAATCTGACGCAAGGCACGGAATATTTCAGGACTTGCGTTCGTCATCGCGAGTGACCGCGATGACGAACGAAGCCAACATTCGAGTCAGTCCGCCTGGCCCCAGACGCGAGGGGCGCGGTAGCCGGCGGGTGGGGTGCCGCCGCTGACCTGGGGCGGGACGGCCTCGGCGGCGAGGGCGTCGTAGCGGGCCTTCAACTCGGCGACCTTCTCCGGGCGGTCGGCGGCGAGGTCGTCGCGCTCGTTCGGATCCTCGGCCAGATTGAACAGGAGCGCGCGGGGGGAGCCGGCGTCCCGATCGGGGCGCTGGAGGATCAGCTTCCAGACCCCGACGCGGATCGCCCCGCCCCCCGGGGTGGCGTTGAGCAGGATCTCGTCACGGGGCGGGGGGCCGCCCGCGGCGATGGCCTCCCAGGCGTCGCGGCCGTCGAGCGGCTTCGGCTGCTCGAGCGTCGCGCCGGCGAGCTTGAGGAACGTCGGGTAGAGGTCGGCGATGTGCAGCGGGGCGTCGACCGTCGTCCCGGCCGGGATGCGGCCGGGCCAGGTCGCGAACGCGGCGACGCGCGTCCCCCCCTCGAACAGCGACCCCTTCGCACCCCGGAGCGGGCCGTTGCTGGAGACCGTGCCCGGATTCGGCCCCCCGTTGTCGCTGGAGAAGACGATCAGCGTGTCCTCGCGCAGGCCCGCGGCGTCGATGGCCTCGGCGATCGTACCGACGGCCTCGTCCAGCGCGGCGGTCATCCCGGCGTAGCTCCGTCGCGGCTCGGGGAGATCCTTGTAAGGCGCCTTGTACCTGGCCGGGACCTGATGCGGGGCGTGGACGGCGTTGAACGGGACGTAGAGGAACAGCGGCCGGGCGGCGTCCCGCTCGGCGATGACCCGGGCGGCCTCCTGGGCGATCAGATGGGTGGAGTAGCCCTCGTCGCGGCTCTCCTTGTCGTCGCGGTGCCAGTCATGGCCGCCGTCGCGGTCGTGGGT
Organism: Paludisphaera sp.; assembly: GCF_037189885.1. Classification (NCBI taxonomy): domain Bacteria; kingdom Pseudomonadati; phylum Planctomycetota; class Planctomycetia; order Isosphaerales; family Isosphaeraceae; genus Paludisphaera; species Paludisphaera sp. The sequence continues at coordinate 50,524 of NZ_JBBCIR010000049.1, read as the reverse complement.
GAAGTAGTCGATGGCCCCGTTGAAATGGCCGTACTGGCGGTCGAACCCGCGACGGGTCGGCAGGTACTCGGGGCGGAAGTGCCCCAGGTGCCACTTGCCCACGATGGCCGTGTCATACCCGGCCTCCTTGAGCCCCTGGGGGAGCGTCCGCTCGTCCAGCGGCAGCCCGTATTGCGCCCAAGGCCGGACGACCCCCACTTGCAGGCCGGTCCGCATCGGGTAGCGGCCGGTGAGGAACGCCGCGCGGGTTGGCGAGCAGACCGGCTGGACGTAGAACCGCTCCAGCTTCGCCCCCGACTCGGCCAGCCGGTCGAGGTTCGGCGTCTTGATCTCCGACCCATGCCAGCCGACATCCCCCCAGCCCAGGTCGTCGGCCAGGATCATCACGATGTTCGGCCTCGGCGCCTCCTCGCCCCGCGCCGGCGGGGCCCCCAGGATCGCGACCCCAAGCCACAGGCCCACGCTCGTCCACGTCAACCGCATGATTCGTCCCTCGAACGCCATTGTCGCCAAAGTCTATCGGCTTGCACGGGATTCTACTGCATGGAACCCCGCGGACGACAGGGAGTGTCGCGGATGATGTTTCCGGCCGCGGGTGAATGGCGGGCCAAGAGGCGTCTCGGCATGTCACGCCTCGGTGCCTTTGGGCAGGTAGGTCGCGGCCAGGGCGCGGAAGTCGGCGACCTGGCGTTCCTTCCAGGCGTCGTCGGCGCCGAGTTCGGCGGCCATGATCTCGGCGACGCGGGGGGCGCACTCGACGCAGGCGCGGGCGTCCAGGAACAGGGCGCGGGCGCGGCGGGCGAGGACGTCCTCGACGGTCCTCGCGGCCTCGTGGCGGGCGGCCCAGACGACCTCGGCCTCTATATAAGGAAGCGAGGGGTGGAGCGGGCGGCCCAGGTCGGGGGACTCGGCGACAAGGGCCTCGATCCCGGCCAGGTCGGAGCCGTAGAGCGCGAGCGTTTCCTCGCCGCCGGCGGGGCGGTCGGTCCAGCCGTGGAGGTGGAGCGATTCGGTGGCGCAGCGCCGGCGGGGGAGCCCGGCGACCTCGGCGGCCTGCTCGACGGCGTCGCTGGCCATGACGCGGTAGGTGGTCCACTTGCCCCCGGTGACGGTGACGAGGCCGGCGTCGGAGACGACCACGGCGTGCTCGCGCGAGAGCTTCTTGGTCTGGCCCCCCCTCCCGGCCTCGGCGTTGATGAGCGGGCGGAGGCCGGCGAACTGGCTCTTGACGTCGGCCCGGGTCGGGGCCTTCGCCAGGTAGCGGCCGGCGTGCTCCAGGAGGAACGCGACCTCCTCGTCGAGCGGCCGGGGCTCGCGGGGGATCGAGGCGAGGGGGACGTCCGTGGTGCCGATGAGCGCCCGGCCGTGCCAGGGGATCGCGAACAGGACGCGGCCGTCGTCGGTCTTCGGGACCATCACGGCGGCGTCGCCCGGCAGGAACGAGCGGTCCAGCACGACGTGCGCCCCCTGGCTCGGGGCCAGCATCGGCGAGGCGTCGGGCTGGTCGAGCCGACGGATGGCGTCGGCGTGGACCCCGGTGGCGTTGACCACGGCCTTCGCGCGGATCTCGAATTCCTCCCCCGTCTCGGCGTCGCGGGCCCGGACGCCCGACACCTTCCCCAGCTCCTTCAGGATCCCGACGACCGCGCAGTGGTTCAGCGCCGAGGCCCCCAGCTCGACGGCCGTGCGGGCCAGCGCCACGGCGAGGCGGGCGTCGTCGAACTGGCCGTCGGTGTAGAGGATGCCGCCGCGGAGGCCGTCGCGGCGGATCGTCGGGATCCGCTCGATCACCTCGTCGCGCCCGAGCCATCGCGAACGCCCCAGGCTCAGCTTCCCGGCGAGCCGGTCGTACATCCAGAGGCCGACCCCGTAGAACGGGAGCTGGGCGAAGCGGTAGGCGGGGACGATGAAGTCGCGGGCGTGGACGAGGTGGGGGGCGTTGCGGGCCAGCAGCCCGCGCTCGCGGAGGGCCTCGCGGACCAGCGGGACGTTCCCCTGGGCGAGGTAGCGGACCCCGCCGTGGACCAGCTTCGTGCTGCGGCTCGAGGTGCCGTGGGCGAAATCGAGCGCGTCCAGGACCAGGACGCGGTAGCCCCGGGCGGCGGCGTCGACGGCCGTCCCCAGCCCGGTCGCCCCCCCGCCGACGACGACGAGGTCCCACTCCGCCCCGGACCGGACGCGGGCCAGATTCTCCCGGCGCGACAACGTGTTCGGCGTCATGACCATCCCAGCGAGTGACCGGCGGGCCTCGGCGGCGACGGTCGTCCCGGTGCCCGCGTCGGTCCATTGTCCTACGGCGGCGGAATTCCTCAAGTGTGGCGCGATTTCGGCCGGGAGCCGCGATTGACCGCCCCCCGCGACAACCGTATGATCCGCGCCGCGTCGCCCCGGACGGATCGGGCGCGCCGACGAGGGATCGATGAGTCGAAACGGAGGTCGTCGCATGGGCGTATCACTGGGATGGCTGGCCGTGGCCCTGGTCGCTTCGGCGCCGGCGGCCGCGGCGCGTGAAGCCGGGCCGCAAATCACCTACCGCTTCAAGACGGTCGAGGTGAAGGGCCTCTCCTGGCGCGAGGCCGGCTTGCGGCCGGTCGCCCAGCACGGCTCCGTCAGCGTCTGGACCGCCCCCGACGGCTTCCTCGCCGGCGTCTCCCCCGAAGCCGTCGCCGCGACCGAGGCGGCGGGCCCCGCCGACGAGCCGGTCCACGTCACCACCCGCAAGCCCCGCGAGTTCGTCACGCGGGTCGTCTGGAAGGGGAAGGATGGGACGCCGAGGCCGGTCGTCGAGCACGTCCGCGAGGGGCTGACCGCCACGGTCGTCGGCCGCAAGCTCGACCAGGGGGTGCTGGCCCGGATCGTCGTCGAGGACGTCGACGTCCGCGCCGTGCACGAGGTCGCGAGCCGGCGCCCGATCGAGTTCGGCAAGGCCAACCTCAGGGACGCCGGGGCCAAGTTCACCGTGACCGTCACGGCCTCGATGGACGCCGACGCCAGCCCGCAGATCGACGCCTCGGGTTCCGGCTGGCAGGCCGGCGGCCGCGCGGTCGAGTGCAAGGCCGACGCCAAGGCCGTCAAGGTCGGCTGGGCCGCGGGCGACCCGACGCGCATCCCCGAGGTCGGCCGGGCCTCCGCGGCCGGCGAGTGGCTGATCCCCGACGGCGAGGTCCTGGTCGTCGGCTTCGGCCCGCACACCGTCGCCGACGCCGAGGGGAAGGCCGTCGTCCGCGAGCGCCTGGCCGTGATCGCCGCGGAGGTCGCCGACGACGCCGACGCCCCGGCCGCGCTCGACCCGGACGTCCACGAGATCCCCCCGCCGGCCCCCCCGGTCCCGGTCGACGTCCCGCGCACGGCGGCGGCCCTCCCCAGGCTCCCCGAGCGCGTGCTGCCGCAGCCGATCCACCCCGACGGCACCCCCGCGCCGGCCCCGATCGTCCCCGAGGACGAGGCCCACGCCGCGACGGTCTCCGACGAGTCCGCCGAGCCTCGGCCCACCCCCCAGACCCGGCACAAGCCCGACGCCGAGCCCGTCGCCGACGATGCCGCCGCCCCCGCGCCGGCCGACGCCCCGAAGGCCCCGGAGCCGAAGGAGACCGCGCCCGCCAAGCCCGAGCCGCCGAAGGCCGAGCCGAGCGCGATCCGGTCGTCGTTCATCCCCCCGGCCCTGAAGGGGCTCCCGGCGCTGGATTCGCTGGGCGGCCTGATCTCCACGAACCTGCTCGCCGGCCCGTTCCAGAGCGCGCAGTTCCTCGTGCCGCTGAAGCCCCTGGAGTTGAAGCTGCCGTTCAACCGCAAGCTCGAATTCGAGCTGATCGGCCGCGTCGTCGCCGACCCCGAGCCGGCCGCCCCCTCCGTCGCCGGCAAGTGAGCCGGGTTCGAGGCCGACGCCCGATCCCGGCCTCGGCCTCGGCGTCAGCCCCGGACGCCCTCCCCCCCCACGGCGGGGGGGACGCCGGGCGAGGCGGTCGCCCGCCGGCCCCATCGCTCCGCCAGCACGCCGCAGACGATGAGCTGGAAGGGGTGATAGATCATGATCGGCAGCAGGATGATCCCCAAGTCGGGGGTGTCGCCGAACATGATCGCGGCCATCGGCACCCCGGAGGCCAGCGTCTTCTTCGACCCGCAGAAGATCGCCGCGATCCGGTCCTCCCGCGCGAAGCCCATCAGGTCGCTCGCGCCCCCCACCACGGCCATCACCAGGACGAACAGGATCACGCTGCCGAGCAGCGCCCACGCGGCGTCCCCCATGTGGCCGCCCCAGATCCCCATCTTCACCGAGTCGCAGAACGACGTGTAGACGAGGAGCAGGATCGTCCCCTTGTCGACCACGTTGATGGTCTTCTTGTTCCGCGACGCCCATCCCGCCAGCCATCGTCGCGAGACCTGGCCCACGACCAGCGGCAGCACCAGCCACAGCATCAGATCCAGGATCACCGCGCCGAGCGACTGCCCCCCCTCGGTGGCGGCCTCCAGGTACCACGCCATCAGCGCGGGCGTGACGACGACCCCGATCAGGCTGGAGAGCGTGGCGTTGAAGACGGCCGCCGGCACGTTCCCCCGCGCCGCCGCGGTCATCGCCACGGACGAGGAGACGGTCGACGGCAGGGCGCAGAGGTAGAAGAAGCCCGTGCGCAGCGTCCCCGTGACGGCGCCCCCCGCCAGGGCCATCAGCATCAGCCCGAGCGCCGGGAAGAGGAGGAAGGTGGCCGACTGCGCCAGCAGGTGGAGCCGCCACCGCGACGCCCCGTCCCTCATCGCGGCGAACGACATCGCGACGCCGTGGAGGAAGAAGATCAGGGCGACCCCCCCCTTGGTCAGCAGCTTCGGCTGCATCCAGCCGCCGGCCGCGCCGGGATCGGGGAACAGGATCGCCAGCCCGACCGCGACGAGCATGCCCGACAGGAACCAGTCGACCCGCCTGGGGATGAACGCGAGCCTCACTCGGCCTCCCTCGGCCCGGGCGACTTCAGGACGCGGTCGTACAGGCCCATGCCGATGATCGCGCCGAGGATCGGCGCCAGGACGTAGACCGTGACGGCCCCCGTGCCGCGGGGGAGGGCGGCCGTCCCCCAGCCGGCGAGCATCGAGAAGGCCCGCGGCCCCACGTCGCGCGCCGGGTTGAAGCACGCCTGCGTCACCGGGCCGAAGATCGACACCAGCCCCGCGACCGTCAGCCCGATGAACGCCGGCCCCATGCCGGGCGTCGGGGCGCCGGGGTTGCGGGCGTCGAGCACGGCCGCGATCACGATCGCCAGCACCATGGTCGCCAGCAGCTCCGCCAGGAACGCCGACTGCTCGGAGACCAGCGCGTTGAGCTTCGCGTGCTCGTCCACCGAGTACCGGCCCGGCGAGTTCGAAAGCGGCCCCGGGCTGGGGAAGAACTCGCCGAAGCACATCGCCGTGATCTCGCTGCCGGGCGCCCCGCGCTCGATCCCCTTCTCGACCTCTCGGGCCTTGAGGAAGGGGTTGAAGATCACGAACAGGAGGGCCGCGGCGACGAACGCCCCGGCGAGTTGCGCCAGGACGTAGGGGACGACCTCGCGCCAGGGGTGCTTGCGCCAGAAGGCCAGGGCGACGGTGATGGCCGGGTTGATGTGCCCCCCGCTGACGCCGATCACCGTGTAGACCGCGACCGCCACGCCGATGCCCCAGACGATCGCCACCTGCCAGAGCCCGCTCTGCGCGCCGGTCAGGATCGACGTCATCACGACGCCGAGGCCCATGAAGATGAGGATGCCGGTGCCCGCGAATTCGGCCACGCAGCGCTTCGCCAGGGGGGGGTGTTCGACGCTCACCTTGGGGCACCTCGCATGTCGGATGGGGGGGAGGAGCCCCCATTCTGGCGGCGGCGCGCGGGGGCCGCAAGGAGTCCGCGCGCCGTCAGGCGAGGACCGGCTCCGGGGCGGGGGCCTCCGGCAGCCGGATGGTGAAGCGCGAGCCGGCGCCGGGGGCGCTCTCCACCTGGATCGTCCCGCGCGAGGCCCGGACGACCCGGCGGACGACCGAGAGCCCCAGGCCGACGCCCCCCCGGCCCAGCAGCCGGGCGCGGGGAGACTGGTAGAAGGGCTCGAAGGCGGCCTCGCGCTCCTCCCCGGTCAGGCCGCAGCCCCGGTCCTCCACCGACACCGCCGACGCGCCGGGCTCGCGGCGGAGCCGGACGGTGACGGGCGAGCCGGGCTCGCTGTATTTCAGGGCGTTGTCCACCAGGTTCTCGACCGCCTGGGCCAGGAGCGGCGGGTGGACGCGGGCCCAGGCCGACGTCGACTCGGCCACGAACCGCAGGTCGGCGGCCCGCGGCCGCCCCTCCCAGCGGAGCAGCAGGCCGGGGAGCCAGGCGACCAGGTCGATCGGCTCGTGGCTGAGCGGCTCGGCCTCGGACTCGGCGCGGGCGAGGAACAGCAGCGACTCGACGATCCGGTGGAGCCGCACGGCCTCGGCCCGCACCTGGTCGAGCGCCTGCTCGTAGTCCTCGGCCGGGCGGGGGCGGCGGCGCACCACGTCGATCAGGCTGAGGACCCCGGCGATGGGCGTCCGGAGCTGGTGCGAGGCGTCGCCGGAGAACCGCCGCTGACGCTCCAGCGCCTCGCGACGCCGGTCCAGCAGCGCGTTGAACGACCGGCCCAGCTCCTCCAGCTCGTCCCCCGTCTCCGGGACGGGGAGGACGTCCTCGTCGTCGGCCCGCGCCTTCTCCCGCGCCGAGTCCGCCAGGGCGGTGATCGGCCCCAGCGCCCGGCGGCAGAGCCGGCGGCCGATCGCCGCGCAGAGCAGCCAGGTGGCCAGGGAGGCCACGCCCAGCGCCATCCCCAGCCAGGCGATGCTCGCGTCGACCGGCTCGCGCGACAGCGCGGCGATCAGCGTCAGCTCGTCGTACTCGTCGTCGTCCAGGTCGTCCGGGGGGGGGGCCTTCCGGGGGTGGACCATCTCCGAGAGGATCAGCCGGCTCCGCGCCTGCCGCCAGTCGCCGGCGTCGCCGTACTCGACGTGGGCGTTCCTCCCCGCGGTCCAGGTCGCGGCGGGGGCCGGCTCCCCCTCGCCGCCGGCCCAGTTCGCCGAGCGGTCCACCAGCTCTCCGGCCTTGTCGCGGATGGCCCATCGGATCTCGTCGATGCCGTGGTCGACGCCGATGTTGAGCCGTCGCTCGCGCGGCTTCCACTCCAGCCCGTCGGGCTCGAAGTGGACGGCCGCCTCCAGCACCGCCAGCGTCTTCTCCAGCCGGGAGTCCAGGCGGTGGTGCAGGTAGGTCCAGCCCAATCCGTACATCGTCGCCGAGAAGACGACCAGGATGCCCGCGAGCGTCCCCAGGAAGTAGAGCAGCAGGCGAGAGGCCAGGCTCACGGCTCGTCCTCCGGCGCGGATCCCGGCGGCCGCCCGAACGAATAGCCCCGGCCGCGGAGCGTGTGGATCATCCGCTCGCCGAACGCCTCGAGCTTCCGCCGCAGCTCGAAGACGTGGACCTCCAGCGTGTTCGAAAGCCCGTCGTACCGCTCGTCCCAGACGTGCTCGTAGATCCGCGTGCGCGAGAGCACCTGGTCCGGGTTGCGGACGAAGTAGGCCAGCAGCGCGTACTCCTTGGCCGTCAGGTCGATCGCCTTGCCGACCCGCGTCACGCGCTGGGTGGCCAGATCGACCTCGACGTCGGCGTAGCCCAGCCGGGTGCCCCCCCCGCGACCCTCGCGGCGGCGGACCAGCGCGTGGACCCGCGCCAGCAGCTCGTCGAAGGAGAACGGCTTGCAGAGGTAGTCGTCGGCGCCGCTGTTGAGCCCCTTGACGCGATCCGGCACCGAGTCGCGCGCCGTGAGGATCAGCACCGGGGTCTCGTGGTCGCGCTCGCGAAGCCGCTTGAGGATGGACAGCCCGTCCTGCGACGGCAGCCACCAGTCGAGCACCACGACGTCCCAGCCCCCCGCCTTCAGCGCGTGCCAGGCGCCCTCGCCGTCGGCCTCGCGCTCGACGGTGAAGCCTTCCTCGCGGAGCCCCCGGACCAGGGACGCCGCGATCGTCTCGTCGTCCTCGACCACCAGGATTCGGATCGCCATGCCATCCCCCTTCATGGGGCATTCTACCGGCCCGGCCGCCCGGGCATCCAGGGGGCGGGCTCGGCGGCCAGGCGGACGGCCCGGCCCGCGGCGACGGCGCGACGGCCCGCCTCGACGACGCCCGGCCGCGCGAGGGCGCGGCCGATCCGCTCGATCAGGGCCTCCGCGACCACGCCCACGGCGAGCCCGGCGGGGACGGCCATGCAGGCCGGCAGGAACAGCAGGGCGAACGCGGCGGTGCTCATGGCTCTCCCCTCCTGATCGCGCGGAACGAGACGCCCGGGGGCGAATCACGTCGCCGCGCCGGACGTCAGGAAGGGTAGGCCGCTTTCATTAGACGGCCGTTACGCCGTCATAAAGTCCTCCTCATGCCGATCGAATGACCCGGCCGGCGCCGGGCGTCGGCGGCTCATTTCCCCGGCAGGGGGAGGATCTCGATCCGCCGGAAGGCGACCCCGGCGAACTCCGACTGGAAGGTGATCTTCCCCTTGGTGAGGGTGGAGTTGAGGCCGACGTTGACGACCTCGCCGTTGAGGATGTTGGTGATGGTGTCGCCGTCGCAGACGACCTCCATCGTGTTCCACTCGCCGACGGGCTTCTCGACGTCCTTCGGCCCGCGCACGCCGACCACGTCCTTCCACGCCGGGTCGCGGCCCCACCAGTTGATCCGGCCCGAGTCGAACTCGCGAAGCTCGCCGGAGCCGTCGGGGGTGAAGTACCACTGGCCGTCGTCCCCCTTGCGGACGCGGCTGCTGAGGCGGAGGTCCTCGCCCCCCTTGATCGACACCACGATGAAGTCGCCGGAGCCCCCCTCGATGAGCTGGCACTCCATCGACTGCATCCAGTGCCCGCCGTAGGCGTCGTCGGCGCCGACGCAGTGGAGCAGGATGCCGGAGTCGCGCGCGGCCTTGTCGCGCGGCGGGTGGGTCTCGCCCGTCCATCGCCACTCGACGATCAGCCGGTAGTTCTCGTACTCGCCCCGGGTGATGAACCCGCCCAGCTCCTTGCCCGAGACGCGGATCTCGCCGTCGACCACCGTGAAGACGCCGTCGGGGTCTTCATACTTGTTGTTGTGAAGATAGGTGTAGAAGCCGTCGAGATCCTTGCCGTTGAACTTCAGCAGGGGGGCCGGGTCGTCCGCGATCGCGGGCGTCGCGATCATCATCAGCGCCGAGAGGACGAGGGCCGTTCGGGTCGTGGGCATGGGGCGGCCTTTCAGGTGAGGGGGATTCGCGGTCGGTCGAGGGACGGCCCGCCTTCACCCTTCCCGCCGATGGACCCGGCCGCCTAGCTTGCGGCAGAGGTCCTCGGCGCGGTCGAGGGTGGCTTCGTCGGGGCAGGGGACGGTCAGGATCATGCCGCGGCGTCGCTCCATGCGGTCGGGGTCGACGACGCCGACGCGGTCGCCGGGGACGCCCAGCGCGTGCAGCATCTGGACGGCCAGGTTGCCGCCGGCGGCGTCGTCGAAGTGGACGACCAGTTGGAGCGGCGAGTCCGGGCCTTGTACCGCGCCGGGGCGGATGAGCGGAGTTTCCATCAGGGGAGGCCGAGGCGCGAGGCGTGATATCCGGGGCGGGGGCCGGCCGACGGCGGTCGCGCGACGCCGACGTCGACTTTCCTCGCCCAGTTTGACCCGGCGGTCGGGGCGTCGCAAGCCGGGGCCGGTCGCTGTTAGGATGGGAGGCCCCCGGACGAAAGGTGATCGCCCCATGACGCCGCTGCTGCTCGCCTGCCTTCTCCTAGCCCCGGACGGGGCGCGCGTGCGCCCCGAACCGCTCGGGACCTTCGACGCCCGGCTCATCCCGGAGGCGTCGGGCGTCGCGCGGAGTCGCGCCCGGCAGGGGGTCTTCTGGGTCCACAACGATTCCGGCAACCGGCCCGTCCTGTTCGCGATCGACCGTCGCGGGCGGGTCCTCCGCGCGTTCGACGCGGCCGTCATGCACCTCGACTGGGAGGACGCGGCGGCCGACGATCGCGGCGGGATTTACGTCGGCGACATCGGCGACAACCTGGGCATCCTGCGCGTTCGCGCCCTCCATCGCTTCGAAGAGCCCGACCCGGCGGCCCCGCCGGCGGGCCCGCTGCGGCCGACCGCCACGACGTACTACGCCCGCGAGCCCGGCGACCGGTTCGACGCCGAGGGCCTGGCCATCGACGGCGACCGCGCCGTGATCGTCGTGAAGCGGCTCGACGGCCGCGATCCCGACCTGCGCGCGGTCCCGATCAACCCGCCGTCGCCGGTGACGAGCCCCGCGAGGCCGGAGAAGGTCGGCGTGCTCCCGGGCTTCCCGGAACCCGTCACCGGCGCCGACCTCGCCCCCGGGGGACGGCTGTTCGTCGCCTGCGGGGTCGACGTGGTCCGGGTCTACGAGCGCCCCTCGCCGCCGTCGTGGGACAACCTCCGCATGATCGCCGAGGTCCGCCTTGAAAAGGGCGGCCACTACGAGGGCGTGACGTGGGACGGCGGCGACCTGATCCTCGTCGGCGAGGGGGGCGGCGTGGCCCGGCTGGCGAAATCGACCTGGCTCGACCGCCCGCCCGGGCGAGGCTCGGGGGCCGCTCCCCGTCGCGGTCGACGATCCTGACGGCCCCCGGTCGGGGGCCGTGGAGCCGCTCGGTCGATCACGTCCGGATTTGCGACCAGCGGTGGGTGGCCAGGACGCCGAAGATGAACACGGGGAGCCAGGCGGCGAGGGCGGGGGAGAGGATCTCGGCGGAGCCGAGGTGCAGGCAGATGATGTTGCCGCCGTAGAACAGGGCGGAATTCCCCATCGCCAGGCCCAGGTTCACGAACATGTTCCTGCCGAAGCCGCCGAGGACCAGCGGCAGGGTCATGAACATCAGCGTCAGCGACAGGACCGGGCGCAGGACGCGCGAGTGGATCAGGATCTCGATGTCCGCGCGGTCGTAGCGGTCGGTGGCCGGGTCGACCAGGCCGCGGAACAGGTCGGCCATGGTGCCGTACTGGAACCAGCCGGTCTTGCGGACCATCATGTCGAACGTCGCGGAGGTCCGCACGAAGACGGCGTCGCCGGCCGTCTTGGCCTCGTCCCCCACCGGCGGGGGGAACCCGGAGACGTCGGTCACCTTCACGACCAGGCCGTCGGGGTCGGTCAACTCGTCCAGGTCGCCGGGGGAGATCCGCGCCGCGCGGACCAGCCATCCGCCGCGCAGGGGGACGCGGCCGGCCGACTCGGGGATGTAGACGGCCTCGCTCCCCTCGATGTTGCGGATCGACCCGTAGATCTCCGCGGGGATGGTGACGGTGAACCGCTTCAGGATCGTCCTGCGGGCGCGGTCGGCCTCCACGCCGGAGAAGATCAGGCCGCGATGGTCGGCCGGCTTGGTCTGGACCCTCACCGCCGAGGCGCCGTCGTCGGAGTGGTTCTTCTGCAAATCCTCGGCGAACCGCGGGATCACCGCCTCCTGGTTCGCGACCGACAGCAGGCTCACCATCGCCGTCGAGATCACCACCGGCCGGATCATCCGGTTCGTGCTGACCCCCGCCGCCAGCATCGCCAGCTGCTCGTTGGCGCGCTGCATCCAGGTGACGGTGAAGATGGCCGCCATCATGCCGATGACGCCCCCCAGGCGGTCGAAGTACTCGGCCTGGCGGACGAGGTAGTACTGCCCCATCGCCGCGGCGAGCTGCCCGAAGCCCACCGTGCGCTTGGTGAACTCGTCGACGTTCGAGAAGGCGTCCAGCACCACCCACAGCCCGACGAACGAGATGTAGCAGGTCAGATAGGCCTTGCCGAAGGCCCAGTACCGCTGGCGATCCAGGATTCGCACGACGAGCCCCCCCGGCTTCGATCAATACTTGATGATCCGCGGATACACCCAGCCGGCCAGCAGCGCCAGCACCAGGTTGCTGATCCAGAGCGCCTGGTACGGGGGCATCGCCCCTTCCTTGCCCATGTTGATGCCCAGCAGCATCAGCGGATAATACAGCCCGATGATCGGCAGGAAGCAGGTCATGAACGCGCTGAGGAAGTCGCGCTTGGCGAAGCGGATGCCGACCGGCGCGCCCAGGACGACGAACAGCAGGCTGCCGAAGGCCATCGACGTCCGGAGCTGCTTCTCGGTCTCGAACTCGTTGCTGCGCTTGCGGTACTCGGCGTGGTTGAAGAACGCGTCCTTGACGTCGCCCCACTTCACCTCGTCGATCTTGCCGGCGCCGAAGAGGAGCCCCGCGGCGATCGCCTCGCGCTTGCGGTCGAGCGCCAGGTGGCGGCGGGCCTCGGCCATCTTCTCCTCCAGCTCGGCGTTGGTGTACTCCTGCACGGTCTTCAGCGCGAAGGCCCGGTCCTCCGGCCCGTCGGGCAGCGGGAACTCGAACGACTCGACCCCGTTGGGCAGGATGGCGACCTCCTCGCCGACGCCGTGGTTCTGGACCACCCCCTCCTCCAGCGCCACGACGATCTTCTTCCCCTCGGTGTCGAAGTGGAGCCGGGCCGTCTTGGCCTGGATGGTCGTGGCGATGGTCTCGCCGGGGCCCTTCTTCCAGAACGTCGGCCGGATGAGGAGTCGGCCCTCCACGTCCTTCACCTTGATGGAGATGGGGCTGCGCGGCAGGGTCATCTGCTTGTCCCGCTTGAGGAACTTGTAGACGACGTCCTCCATGTCGCGGAACAGCACCATCTTGGCCTCGTGGGCGCTCGCCGGGATCCACGTCCGGCTCATGTACCAGAGCGTGGCCGAGACCGCGCCGCCGAGGACGATGGTCGGCCAGATGACCGTCATGACGCTGAGGCCGGCCGCCTTCACGGCGACGACCTCGTTGTCGCCGGCGATCCGCCCGTAGACGACCGTCACGGCGAACAGCAGCGAGACGGGCGTGGTGTAGGGGAGGGTGCTGGGGATGATGTAGGGGACCAGCGTCAACACGTCGCGAGGGGAGAGCATGCGGCTCCCCATCGCCTGCGCGGCCACCATGAACAGCACGAAGATGCCGGTCATGGCCACCAGCGCCATCGCGAAGGCGCGGGAGACCTCCCACCAGACGTAGCGTTGCAGGATTCCCAAGGCGAGACCTCCCGGCCCAGCGTCCATGCCCCCTGGGGAAGGGCCCCTTCGATCGCGCGTCCTTGCGCCCCTCGGCCTCGTCGTCGCCCCGCTACTCGATCGTCGCCCGGACGGCCGCGGCCAGCCGCCGCGCCCCCTCGGCCAGCGCGGCCTCGTCGGGGACGCCGAAGGTCAGCCGCATGTGGTTCCTCGGCGGCGGCGTCGGCTCCGGGGCGAATGCGAACTCGCCCGGGACGTAGATGACCCCCTCGTCCAGGCAGCGCCGGAACAGCGGGCCGTCGAACCCCGTGTCGACCCCCTCCGGCAGCGTCATCCAGACGTACAGGCCGCCGCGGGGGCGGGTCCATGCCACGCGGTCGCGCATCGGCCCGAAGTGGGCGTCGATCGCCTCCAGGAAGGCGGCGGCCTTGCGGGCGTACACCTCCTTCAGGCGGGCGACCTGGCGGTCGTACTCCCCGTCGGCCAGGACCATCCGCGCGAGCTTCTGGCACAGGTTCGCCGTGCCGAAGTCGTGGTTCCCCTTGAGCGCCAGCACCGGGTCGACCAGGCTCGGCGGCAGGACGCCGTAGCCCAGCTTCAGTCCGGGGCTGAAAGTCTTGCTGAACGTCCGGGCGAGGATCACCGTCTCCCTCTCCTCGTCCAGGCTCCAGAGGCTCGGCGCCTCCTCGGGGCCGAACGAGAGGCCGTGGTAGGCCGAGTCCTCCAGGATCGGGATCCGACGCCCCGCCTCCGCCGACCAGCGCCGGACCAGGTCCAGCAGCGGCTTGCGACGGTCGATCGCCAGGCTGATGCCGGTGGGGTTGGCGTGCTCGGGGATCGTGTAAAGGAGCTTGACCCGGCCCAGCTCGCCGCGGTCGCGGATCGCCTCGAAGGTCCGTTCCAGCGCGTCGAGCCGCAGGCCCCCCTCGTCGATCGGCACGCGGATGGCCCGCGCGCCGCGGGTCTCCAGCGGGCCGAGGAAGACGAAGTAGGTGGGCGACTCCACGATCACGATGTCGCCGGGGTCCAGCAGCGCCTCGCCGACGAGGTAGATCAGCTGGGCCGAGCCGTTGGTCAAGACCGTGCGGCCGACGGCTTCGCGATACGTCCCGGGAGGGACGCCGTGCTGGGCCTCCAGCCGCTCGATCAGGATCGCGCGGAGGGCCTCGTCGCCGGCGGTGGTCCCGTACTGGAGCGCGACGCGCCCCGCCGATTCGTCGCCGAGGATCCGGGCCGCGGCGTCGGCCGTGGCCTCGACCGGCAGCGACCCCTGGTCCACGAACCCGGCCGCCAGCGACACGACCTCCGGGCGCTCCAGCGCCAGCTTCATCAGGCCGCTGATCGAGGGGGCGGCGGTGCGGGCCGCGGCCGCGCTGATGGTGGTCTTGAGCGTCATGGCGATCCGGGGCCGGCGACCGGCCGAAGGCGTGCGGGGGACGTCCAGGGGTACTCTAGCGGCGGCCGGGGGCCTGTCAAGCTCGGCTCCGCCGTCCATCCGACGGCCCGGAGGCCCCCCGGGTTCGCGTCAGGCGGCCACGTACCCGTCGTCCCAGAAGAGGTATTCGTTGCTGTCGGCCGGGTGGCGGCGGATCCGTTCCTCCAGCAGGTCCAGGAAGCGCTGGGCGTGCGCGCCGGCCTGGGATTCGTCCTGGGCGTCGCGAGGGAGGTCGAACGCCGGTAGGAACTCCATGTGGTAGCGGCAGTCCTCGCCGACGCGGCAGAAGACCGGCAGCACCGGCGCCCGCGACATCGCCGCCAGCGCGATCCACGTCGAGGAGAACGTGAACTCCCGGCCCATCAGCCGCGCGGGGGTCGTCAGCCGCCCCCGCCACCGGACGTCGCCGGCCAGGAACAGCAGCATCCCGGACTTCAGCGCCTTGGCCGCGCGGAGGATGCTGCCGGCGGCGTCGGCCGCGTCCCCCTTGCGCGAGATGAACAGCTTGTCCTGCCCCAGCGGCCCCTCGCGGTCGAACTTCGAGGCCATGAACCGCGAGACGCTCCGCGGCCGCTCCATGTAGAGCTTCAGCGGGTACTGGTTTCGATACAGCCAGTGCGCCGGCAGCATGTGCGCGCCGAAGTGGCTGGTCAGGACGATGCACCCCCGGCCGCGGCCGACGGCCTCGTCCAGGTGCTCGCGCCCCGTCACGTCGAACATCGCCAGCGCGCGGGCGTCGGAGGCGACGTCCACGATCATGTCGCGCGACCGCCAGAGGATGTGGTTGCCGGCCAGCCGCTTGCTGACCTCCTCCACGTCCCAGTCGCAGCCCAGCGCCTCGTTGCCGCGCGCCACGGCCCGGTCGAAGCGCAGCCGGAGGTCGCGGTTCATGCGGTGTTCCAGCCGGCCGATCCCCGAGACGACCCTCGCGGCGGTGGGGAGGGGCAGCAGCCGGACGACCGGCAAGACCCCATGCAACAAACGCTTGCGGATCTTCACCCCGCGTCGATCCATCGACGTCTCCTCGCACTTCCCCGCGCGCGTCAAGGCCCCGCGCGACGTCGACGACGACGCCCGCTCCCGCCGGGGCGGAGTGTGGCACGACCCGCCCCGGCCGGCAAGGCCGGATTCCGAGCGGCCGCGAGCCCTCAGCCTCGCGGCCTCCGCAGCACCAGCACGTTGTTGGTGCCGCCGAAGCCGAACGAGGCGCTCACGACCGTATTCAACTCCATCGGCCGGGCCTCGTCCGGGATGTAATCCAAGTCCAATTCCGGGTCGGCCAGGTGGTTGATCGTCGGCGGCGCGAGCCGGTCGCGCAGGGCGCGGAGGCACGCCGCCGCCTCGATCGCCGAGGCCGCCCCCAGCGTGTGGCCGATCGCCCCCTTGATCGAGCTGACCGGCACCGACCCGGCCCGATCCCCCAGCACGTCCTTCAACACCGACGTCTCAACCCGGTCGTTGATCGTCGTGCTGGTGCCGTGGGCGTTGTAATAGTCGACGTCCCCCGGGCCCACGCCCGCCTTCTCCAGCGCCAGCGTCAGGCATCGCCGGATGCGCTCGGGGCTGGGGGTGGACATGTGATGGCCGTCGGAGTTGAGCGCGTAGCCGGCCAGCTCGGCCTGCGGCGTCAGGCCCAGGCGATCGACGGCCCGCTTCGAGGCCAGGACGAGCATCCCGGCGCCCTCCGCCATCACGAACCCGGCGCGGTCGCGGCTGAACGGCCGGCTGGCCCGCGACGGGTCGTCCTCGGCGCGGTCGCCCGGCTTGTCGCCGAACAGCGCCTTCATCGTGGCGAAGCCGTTGACGATCGCCGGGGTGAACGCGCTCTCGCTCGCGCCGCAGAGGGCGAGGTCGGCGTCGCCGGCCTTGATCGCCATCGCCCCGATGATGATCGCGTGCCCCCCGGAGGCGCAGGCGTTGGCCGGGGCGAACCCCGGCCCGTACAGCTTCAGCGCCTGCGAGATCTGCCCGCCCGCCTGGTTGATGAGCAGGCCGGGGACGAGGAACGGGCTGACGGAGCGGTCCCCGCGCTTGCGCATCCGCGCCTGCTGGGCTTCCAGGAAGTCCACCCCGCCGAACGCCGAGCCCACGCCCACCGCCACGCGGTCGCGGTCGATCCGGTCTTCCAGCCGGTCGAGCCCGGCGTCGCGCCAGGCGGCGCGCGCGGCGATCATCCCCAGGCCGAGGAACCGGGCCGAGAGCCGTGCGAATTCGCGGTCCTCGGCCTTCGAGACCTCCAGGCCCTCGACCAGCCCGGCGACGTCCTGGAGGTACTCCGCGCGGTCGAGCCCGGCGTGGCGGCGAATCCCGGATCTCCCCTCGACCAGCCCTCGCCAGGTCGCGTCCATGTCCGGGCCCAGGCATGTGATCGCGCCATGGCCCACCACGAAGACCGGTTCCGACATCGTTCGCCTCGCTCCCTCGCCTCGTGTCGCGCCGGCCGGCCTCTCCGGGCCCCGGCCCGCCTTGATCGATCATGCCCCTCGCGATGATCGTCCGACGACGGCGTCGCACGCAAGTCGACCTCGGCCCGAATCGGGCGCGCTCGACGAGAATGTCGCGCCCGCCGCGCCCGCGTGGTGGGGCTGGCGTCACGGGGGCGGGGAAGCAACGCCGCGACCCGGAGGCGCCGGCGAATCGGGCCAGGGCGGGGCGATCGAAGTGTGGAATGGGAGCCGATCCGGGGGCCGAGCGGCCCCCGGACCGTCGGGCCCCGCGAAGGGGGCCGGGTCAATTCAAGGCTCAGGCCTTGGGCTCGGCCGGGGCGTCGGCCGGGGCTTCGACCTTCGGGGCCTCGTCGGCCGGGGTGACGTCGGCCGGGGTGGCGTCGGCCGGGGCCGGGGTGGCGTCGGCCGGGGCGGCGTCGCCCGGGGTCGGGGTGACGGCCGGGGTGGTCTCGGCGGCGCCCGGGGTGGACGGGGCCGGCATCGGCGGCGGCGTCGGGGTCGGCGGGACCTCTTCGCTGTTGCAGCCGACGACGACGAGGCACAGGCTCAGCGCGGAGACCGGAAGCAGGCCCTTCAGGACGGCTTTCATCGTGATCGCTCCTAGGAGTGTGGGAGGAAACGGGGCGGGGCGTCTCATTCGACGCTCGGGCGCGTCAATGCGCCCGACCGCCGTCGGCGGGACGGACGGCGTCGCCACGTGTAATCCGGGACTCATTCTAGTGAGCCATCCGGGGGGGAGCAACGACCTACCCGACGAATGCCCCGAGACGCTCATTCCGGGGAGACTTCGGGTTGCGCCCAGCCGGGGCGCCCCGGATCCGCCCGCCCCGGCCCCCCGCGACGTCGCCGGCGCGTTCAAGATTGGGCCGGGCACGCCCGATAAACAGCGATGCGGTCGACGAGCCTCGCCTCCCTCAAGACCCACGCCTCCGGGCAGGAGTCCTCCCATGAACCAATCACCGGTCGCCCCCGCCGACGTCACGGCCGCCATGCCCGCCGTCGTCGACCTCATCCGATCCGTCTCCGAGCAGGCCCGGACCCGGCTGATCCACGCGGAGACTCTGCTCCTGGAGGAGCTCGCCCTGGACTCCCTCGACATGGTCCGCGTGATCATGCTCATGGAAGACCGCCACGGCGTCAGCATCGACCTCGACGAGGTGGCCGACATGCGGACCGCCGGCGACGTGGCCCGCAGCCTCGCTCGCGAATCCCGCGCCGCCGCCTGACGCCCGCGGGGGTCGGAACGGGCCCGCGAAAGAAAACCGGATTCCTGGAATCGCGCGCCTCCTCCCGCGGATCATCTCCGCGAAGGCGGAAGGCCGCCGGGCTCCTTGGCAATTCGGATCGCGGACGTGACCGACCCCGAGGGCCCGCGCGAGTCCCCGGGCGAAGCGAGAGCCGCGGAGGCCCGCGCCCGAATCACGCTCTTGGTATGAAGAAGCCGACGCCGAGCGCCTCCCCGTTGATGCGCCCCGTCGAAAGCATCGCGGAGGATAAGCCGACCCCCTCTCTCCCACGAGGGGGGGAGGGATTTCGGTCATCGCTCACCCTAGGGGGTTCGGCTGAGCACCCCCGTCAGAGGAAGGATCATGCCCACCCGTCTCCCGCGCGCCATGGACGGGTCGACGGCGAGGCCCCTCGTCTTCCCTGGAAGGTGAAGCGTTCTCGACGAACGAAGCCAGGATCGTTCGTCGCAATCCGGGATTCTAAAGGATCTTGTGTCTACAAGGCTGTTTGTCGCGCCGACGAACGAAGCCAACTTTCGGCCTGTCGGGATCGAGGGGATCGGCATTGACCGTCGGCGGGAGGGGAGGCATCATCCGGCCTCGGGGGCCGGTGTGCCCGGCGCGGGGGGAATGGCGGGCCGCCCAGGATCAGGCCGCCGACAGGGTCGAGGAGTGACCCGGCTATGCCCATCGCCCACGTCATCCTGGCCGCCACGACGCTGCTGGGGTGGTCGGACATCACCATCCAGGCCGCGCGAGGCGACCGGGGCTTCGCCGCCTCGCATCCCGGAGCGGTCGCCATCGACCGGCCCAGCGCCCGCACGCTGGAGACCCTCAAGCGGTTCGACCTCGAGAAGCGCTACCGCAAGGACCCCGAGCACGCCCTCCTCAGCCTGGAGAAGACGGCCCGCGCGCAGCCCTCGGCGGAACTCGTCTACGCCCTGGCCGAGCTGTCCTGGGTGGAAGGCTGCCGCAACGACCGCTGGCGCAAGGCCGTGGCCGTGGGGCGCTACCTGGACGCCGTGGCCTACTCGCACGACTACCTCTTCGACCCCGAGCTCGCCGAGGGTCGCGCCCCCGCCGACCCTCGCTACCGCCTGGCCTGCGAGATCTACAACGCCGGCCTGGAGCGCCTGATCCGGGCCGCCCAGGCGAAGGACCCCATCGACCCGCAGGGGAAGATCAAGCTCAAGGCCGGCGACCGCGAGCAGGAGCTGCAAGTCGTCGTCGAGAAGGGCTCCCCCTGGCAGGCGACCGACATCCACAAGCTCTTGCCGTGCAGCGACTACGAGGTCGGCGGCCTGGCCACTAGCCGGAACCAGTACGGCCTGGGCGTCCCCCTGATCGGCGTCCGGACCGGCGACCCCAAGTCCGAGGAGCGCCGCCCCGACGAGGCGTTCTACCCGGCCGAGATGGCCTTCCCGCTGACCGCCTTCCTCGTCCCCAACTCCCGGCTCCGGGATCCGGGCGAGGCCGTCGAGCAGGCCAGGCGCTGCACGCTCAGGCTGGTCGACCCCATCCTCTACCAGTTCGTCGGCCAGCCCCCCACCCAGATCGCGCTGGAGATCGACCTCACGACCCCCCTGGCGTACATGTGGTCGCAGACCGACCTGGATCGCTTCCGCTGGTCCGGCCTGATGAAGCCCGAGCAGTCTCTGGAGCGGGCCAACCTGCTGATGATCCGGCCTTATGAGCCGGGCAAGATCCCGGTGGTCATGGTCCACGGGCTCATCAGCAGCCCCCTCGCCTGGATCCCCATGCTGGACGAGCTGCAACGCGACCCCGCCATCCGGGACCGCTACCAGTTCCTCCTCTACATGTATCCCACCGGCGTCCCCCTGCCGATCGCCGCGGCGAACCTGCGGGAGGCCCTGGGCCGGGCGCGAGACCTCTACAACCCGGAGGGCCGCGACCCCGCCTTCGACCGGATGGTCCTCCTGGGGCACTCGATGGGGGGCCTCCTCAGCCACTGCATGACGGTCTCCAGCGGCGAGGAGCTGTGGCAACTGAACTCGGACCAGACCTTCGACGACATCCTCGGCCCGGCGGACGTCCTGGCCCAGCTCCGGCGGCTGCTGTTCTTCGAGCCGGTCCCGTCGGTCAAGCGGGTCGTCTTCCTGGCGACCCCGCACCGGGGGTCCGACCTGGGCAAGGGGGTGATCGGCCGGGTGAGCACCAGCCTGATCACCGACCCGGACTCGATCGCCCGGCTGCTGAGCCAGCTCGTGAAGGACAACCCGGACGCGTTCAACAAGCGGTTCCGGCGCTTCCCGACGAGCATCGAGACCCTGGCGACCGACTCGCCGATCCTCCTGGCGATCCTCGCCATGAAGCCGGCGTCCGACGTGGTCTTCCACTCGATCATCGGCTCCCTCCGGCCCGACGACCGCCGGCAGACCACCGACGGCGTCGTCCCCTACCGCAGCTCCCACCTGGAAGGGGTCGCCTCGGAGAAGATCGTCCGGTCCGACCACGGCGTCCAGAAGGACCCCCTGGCGATCCGAGAGGTGCGCAGGATCCTCCACGAGCACCTGGAGGCGAGCCCCGCCCCCCACGCGGCCGCCGCGGTCGGCGACGACGCGGGGCTCCTGGCCTCCCCTCGTTGAGACTCGCCGGATATTCTCGGTCGACGCCCGAAGACCCTGCGCAAGAACATCGGGCGGCGGCGAGTCGCCCGGCCTGTCACGGAGTCGAGGAGGACGAGAGATGCATCAGTTCGCGCGCGTGGTCTTGTTCGCGGCGGCGGGGTTGGCGATGGCGGGCGCGAGCCGCGCCCAGGAGCCGTTCCAGCCGACGGAGCAGCATCGGCACCTCGCCAAGGAGGTCGGCGCCTGGGACGCCGAGGTCAAGCTGTTCCTGGGCCCCGACAGCCCCCCCCAGATTTCTAAGGGGACGCAGGAGGCGGAACTGCTCCCCGGCGGCCTGTGGCTGGCGAGCAAGTTCGAGGGAACGATCGCCGGCAGGCCGTTCACCGGCCGGGGCCTCAGCGGCTACGACCCGGCCAAGAAGAAGTTCGTCGACGTCTGGGTGGACTCCACCGACCCCCACGTGACCCTGCTGGAAGGGGAGTACGACGCGGCGACCAAGACCGTCACCAGCCTGGGCAAGTCCACCGACCCGCGCACCGGCAGGCCGTACGACGTGAAGACGACGACGGTCCTGAAGGGGGACGACGAGCGGGTCTTCTCCTTCTACATGAAGAACGACGAGACCGGCGGCGAATACTACAAGCTCATGGAGATGACCTACACTCGCCGGGGCAAGTGAGGTCGACGGGGTAGGGGGGCGGGCGATTGACCGCCCCCGCCCTTCTGATACAGTAGTTCGCGGCCCGACGCGCGGGCCCGATCGCGCCTCCGCCGTCACGCGCCCACCGCGAGGCGGCGAGGCCCCGGGGCGGTCCTTCCGCTCGCCCGGCCCCGCGACATCCCTCGCGGGCGCGATCGCATCCCGATCGGCGGTGCCCGCCGGATCGTCGCGGCGAGATTGAGCGGAAAGGCCGGGCGCGTGGAGAGACTGCTGATCGGAGGCCTGATCGGGCTGCCCCTGGGGGCCCTGGGGGCCTGGGGAGCGTGGCTGGTCGCGGCGCGACGCCGCGACGAGGCCGCCCGGGGCCTGGCCGAGGGGATCCTCGACGAGGCCCGCCGCGAGGCCGACGCCCTGCGCCGCCAGGCCGAGCTGGACGCCCGCGAGGAGGCCCTGGCCCTTCGGCGGTCGCTCGAGGCCGAGGTCGAGGAGTCGCGCCGCGAGATCCGCGACCAGGAACGCCGCCTGGAGAAGCGCGGCGACCTGCTGGACGAACGCCTCGACCTCCTCAACAAGAAGGAGGCCGAGCTGAACGACGCCCGCCGCCAGCACGCCGGGCGCGAGTCGGAGGTCGCCGCGACCCGCCAGGAGCTGGCGCGCCTGGAGGCCCGCCGCATGGAGGAACTCCAGCGCGTGGGGGGGATGTCGGTCGAGGAGGCGCGGCGGCTGCTGCTGGAGCAGGTGGAGCGCGACCTCCGGGCCGAGGCCGGCGAGCGGATCATCCGCCACGAGGCCCAGGTCCGCGAGACCTGCCGCGAGCGGGCCCGCGAGATCCTGGCCGTCGCCATCCAGCGGTTCGCCGCCGGCCACACCGCCGAGGTCACCGTCAGCACCGTCGACATCCCCAACGACGAGATGAAGGGCCGGATCATCGGCCGCGAGGGCCGGAACATCCGGACCTTCGAGAAGGCCACCGGCGTCGACGTCATCGTCGACGACACCCCCGGCGTGGTGATCGTCACCGGCTTCGACAGCGTCCGGCGCGAGGTCGCCAAGCTCGCCCTGGAGCGGCTGATCCAGGACGGCCGGATCCACCCGGCGCGGATCGAGGAGATCGTCCAGGACGTGCGGGCGGAGATGGACCAGCACATCCGGACCCTCGGCCGCGACGCCGCCCGCGAGGCCGACGTCGACGGCCTCCACGAGAAGATCCTGGACTACCTCGGCAAGCTGAAGTTCCGCACCAGCTACTCCCAGAACGTCCTGCGGCACTCGATCGAGGTCGCCTTCCTCACCGGGATGATGGCCGAGGAGATCGGCCTCGACGGCGCGCTCGGCCGCCGCTGCGGGCTGCTGCACGACCTCGGCAAGGCCGCCGACCACGAGATGGAGGGGGGCCACCCGGCCGTCGGCGCCGAGCTGCTCCGCCGCCACGGCGAGGGCAAGGAGGTCACCCACGCGGCCCTGGGGCATCACGACGACCTGCGGGCCGACGCCCCGTACACCGTCCTGGTCGCCGCCGCCGACGCCGTCTCCGCCAGCCGCCCCGGCGCCCGCCGCGAGACCCTGGAGAAGTACGTCCGCCGCCTGGAGGAGCTGGAGTCCCTGGCCCTGGGATTCCCGGGCGTCGAGCAGGCCTACGCCATCCAGGCCGGCCGCGAGGTCCGCGTCATGGTGGACAGCCAGCAGCTCGACGACGCCTCCGCCGCCGCCCTCTGCCGCGAGGTCGCCCGCGCCATCCAGGCCCAGCTCACCTACCCGGGCGAGGTCAAGGTGACGGTCCTACGCGAGACCCGAAGCGTCGAGTACGCCCGCTGACGATGACCCCTCCGCCGGGAGCGACCCCGACTTGGCAACCCTCAAGATCCTCTTCATCGGCGACGTGGTCGGCGGCCCCGGGCGCAAGGTCGTCTCGCAGCTCCTCCCCAGGCTCATCCCGCGCTGGGGGATCGGCCTGGTGGTCTGCAACGCCGAGAACGCCGCCGGCGGCTCCGGCCTGACCCTCCGCTGCCACGAGGAGCTGGTCGACGCCGGGGTCGACGTCATGACCATGGGCGACCACGTCTACCGCAAGGACGAGATCCACCAGATCTTCGACCGGACCGACCGCGTGCTCCGGCCCGCCAACCTCCCCCCCGACGCCCCCGGCCCGGAACTCGCCCTGGTGCAGGCCCGCGACGGCACCTCGGCGGCGGTCTTCTCGGTGCTCGGCCGCACCTTCATGAAGCCCGTCGACTGCCCTTTCCGCGCCGCCGATCGGGTGCTCGGCCTGATCGGTTCGTCGGTCCCGGTCGTCCTGGTCGACGTCCACGCGGAGGCCACCAGCGACAAGCAGCTCCTCGGCCGCTACCTCGACGGCCGGGTCTCCGCCGTGCTCGGGACGCATACCCACGTCGCCACCGCGGACGAGCGGATCCTCTCCGGCGGCACGGCGTTCCAGTGCGACGTGGGGATGACCGGGCCGCACGACGGCATCCTCGGCCGCCGCTACGATCGCGTCCTCACGGCCACCCTCACCAGCGTCCCGACCCACTTCGACGTCGCCGTCCACGAGCCCCGGCTCAACGGGGCGCTGGTGAGCGTCGACCCGAGCAGCGGACGGGCGGTGTCGATCCACCGGGTGTCGATCGGCCCGGAGGACGCCCTGCGGGTCCTCAACGACTCGCCCGACCAGCCCGCGGACCCCTCCGCCCAGGAGTGATTCACCGGGCGGCCAGCCGGCGGGCCCGGTCCAGCCCCCGGGCGATCCCGGCGGCGGTCGCCCGGTCGTCGTCGAATCGCCGGCCTTCCAGGAACCGCCATCGCGCCCAGCGCTCGCCGACGAGGACGTCGGCCAGCTCCTCGAACGCCCCGGCCGCGGCCAGCTCGTCGGCCCCGATCGGGCGGGAGCGGCCGTAGGCGGCGAACGCCTCGGCGCGGAGGTCGTCGCCGTCGCCGCGCGGGAGCCATTCGCCGACCAGCCGCGCGAGGTCGGCCGCCGGGGCCTCCACGTCCATCGCGCCGAAGTCGACCAGGCCCGTCAGCGCGTCGGCCGTGAACAGGAAGTGGGCGGGGCGGGCGTCGCGGAGGCAGGGGTGGAGCGGGAGGACGAGCCGGGCCGCGGCCGCGGCCGTCGCCAGCACGCCGGGGGCCAGGCGACGCGCCAGGCCCAGCCACTCCCTCGCGTCCGCCGCGGCCGGATCGTCGGCGGCGGTCGAAAGCCGAGCGGCGAGGATGTCGAAGCCCCCCTCGATCAGCGACCGCAGCTCGTCGCGGCGGGCGGCCAGGCCGGGACTCGGGCCGACGCGGGCGTCGACCCGGGAGAGCCGCGAGTGCAGCGCGGCCAACCCCTCGAACCCGGCGCGGACGCGGGGGAGGGGGGGGATGCCGGCCGTCGGCTCGCCGGGGAGCCAGGGGGAGACCTCCCAGCGGACGCCCCCCGCCTCGATGGCGGTCGAGCCGTCGGACGCGGCGATCGGGCGGGCGACGAACGGCAGGTCGGCCGTCGCCCGCAGCCAGCCGTGGATCCGCTCGACCCGGCCGAGGGGAGTCCCCTCCGGCCAGGCGCGGAGCACGCGCGGGCCGTTCGGGGCGTCGTAGCGCCACAGGAGGGACCCGCTGAGCCCGCCGGCCGAGCCCAGGGGCGTCGGCGTCGCGATCGGGCGCTCGCCCGGCGGGTAGCGGCCGAGGACGTCGGCGGCGCTCACGCGACCGGCCCCACGTCGGCCGGCGTCTCGCTCGTCGTCCGGCCGAGGCTCCGGGCCTGGAGATCCAGCAAGGCCTGCTCGAACCGGCGGGAGGCCCGAGCGAGGGCGTCCCGGTCCCCCGCCTGCGAGGGGTTGAAGTCGGACAGGTCGACCGGCGGGCCGAAGACGACGCGGGATCGCGACCGTCGCCACAGCGCCGGGCCGACGTCGACGGTCTCGGGCGTCCCGGAGATGAACGCGGGGATCACCGGCGCCCCCGACCTCAGGGCCAGGAACGCGGCTCCGGAGCGGATCGGCCCGAGCGCGCGGCCCCCCTGGGGCGTGATCCGGCCCTCGGGGAAGATGGGGACGACCCGCCCTTCCTCCAGCGCCCGGAGCGCGGATCGCATCGCCCGGAGGTCGCGGCCGTCGCGTTCGACGGGGATGCAGCCGACCCGCACGCAGAAGCGATGGACGATCGGCATCTCGTACATGTTCCGGGCGATCACGAACCCCAGCACGCGCCGCGATCGAGACTGGATCAACAGGTGATCGATGCAGCAGGTGTGGTTGGCGATCAGGATCGCGGGGCCTTCGGCCGGGAGGGGCGCCCAGCCGTCGAATCCGAGCCGGTGCCAGAGCCGGCAGTAGGCGCGGGCCGCCCACCAGAGGGGGGCCAGGGCGGGGCCGATCTCGGCCCGCGTGCGAGGCCGGCCGGCGCGTCGGATCGCGGGGATCGCCAGCAGGGCGACGGCCGGGACGAGGAGGAGCCAGGCGGTCATGACGTCACGGTTGCGGCCTGAAGGGGAGGGGTCGAGGTTCGCGGCTTCCACCCCATCGGACCATCCCGGGCGGCGGCCGGTCAAGGGCGCGAGGCGCGTCAGGCGGGGCGACGCACGCGGCGGAGCGCGGCCGCGCCGAGCAGCCCGACCATCCAGACGGCGACGGTGGCCGGCTCGGGGACGGGGGCGGCGGCGAGGACCGGGGCCCCGCCAAGTCCATGCTCGGCGTGGAGGCCGCAGTCGCCGTCGCAGGCGAGGTGGAAGGCGACGCCCGAGTTGAACAGCTCGGCGCCCAGGCCCTGCGAGTCGGCCCCGTTCGCCATCGCCGACTTGATCAGGGCGACGGCGGAGGGGCTGAAGGTGGCGTCGCGGTCGGTCAGGAGGCTCCAGTCGGCCACGGCGGAGTCGATGTGGTCGCCGGTCTCGTCCGGGTGCGAGGCGACCCCCAGGGCGTGCATCAGCTCGTGGGCCACGTTGTGGGCCACGGCGGTCGCGAGCTGGTCGGGGGTCGAGGCGTACTTCAGGTTGTCGATGAAGCTGAAGCCGCTGTCGCCGACCTGGGTGATCCCGATCGCGGCGGGGTTGGGGCCGTAGTGGGCGCCGGAGACCACGCTCATCATGCGAGGGGCGGGGACGTTCGGGTCGGCCGTCAGCTCGACGTCGATCCCGCTGACGGTGAACGTCTGCTTGACCTGCGAGAGGACGTCCTGGACGAAGCCGGCCCGCTGGGCGTCCGAGGGCACCCCGCCGTAGACGGCGGAGGCGGCCGGGCTCATGTACCAGGGCTGGGGATCCCCGGTCATGATCGACGACTCGGCGTAGGGCTGGCCCCCGAGGTTGATGAACGCGTCGGCCTGATGGGTCGGGGCGGGCGCCCCGACGCTGAAGGCGACCGGGGCGGCGACCGTGGCCGGGGCGGCGACCGTGGCCGGGGCGACCGGGGTGGCGGGGACCGCCTGGAGCGGGACCGCCGTCGCGGGGGCCGGGGTGAACCAGTGGACCGGCAGGTTGGAGATCGTGGCCGACGAGGAATAGACGCTGCCGGCGCTATTGAGCTGGTTCGCGTACCACGCGGTCAGCGCGGCCTGCGACTCGAACCAGGAGACGGGGGCCGCGGAGACGGTCGACGCCAGAGCGATCCAGGCGACGATCCCACCAGCCAGCGTCCTGATCCGGGCCATGCCAACCTCCATGTCTTCTGCCGGGCCGTCTTCCTGATGGGCCCGTCGCCACCATCTCGGCTACATCGCCTGCTTGGCGTTCGATCCGCTCCGGCGTCGGCGGCCGGGAGATCGGGCGAAGCGACGGTCTAGGAGCAAGCCGCGCGCCCCGACCGGAATAAACGGCGAAATCCGCCCCGGCAACGACGACGTCGCGGGCGCAAGGCACGCCATGGAAGCTCCTTACGGGATGGAATATTTTTCCGCGACTTCCTCCTTGAGCGAGATGAGTGGTTCGATGGTGGCGGCCGGCCGATGGAGCTTTTTACAAGATCAGCGCAATAAGGAAAATCGGGCCGCGTGGCGAAACCGCTACCGCCGCGTCGGTCGCGGCGCCGTTTCGGGGGCGCGGGTCGAGAGGTTCCCCGGAGGGGCATTGCATTTGAGATGCCGCGGAGCGAGCCTTTCATCGGGGAATCGCGGCGTTCGAGACGCCGGCTCGCCGCGCGAAAACGCTCGGCTTCGACGGCCCGGCAACTGGGGTTGTTATGCTCAAGACGATTTTGCGCTGGGGGGCGGTCGTGGTCGTCCTGGCCGCCGTGGGGGTCGGCGCCTGGCTCTACCGCGAGGCCCAGGAGCGGGCCAAGCTGCCCGAGGGCATCATCTCGGGCAATGGCCGGATCGAGTCGGTGCAGGTGGACGTCTCGGCGAAGTATCCCGGGCGGGTGGAACGCATCTTCGCCCGCGAGGGAGACCTCGTCCGGCCCGGCCAGGTCCTCGCCCAGATGGACACCGACGAGCTGGAGGCCCAACTCGCCGCCGGCAAGGCCAAGATCGCCCAGGCCAAGGAGACGGAGAGCAAGATCAAGGCCGACATCGTCAGCCACGAGGCGGGCGCCCGCTTCCAGCGGCAGCAGTTCCGCCGCGACAGCGAGCTGTTCAGCCGCCGGTACATCTCGCGCGAGGAGATGGAGCAGACCAGGACCAAGATCGACGTCGCCGAGAGCCAGCTCGAGGCCGCGAAGGCCCAGCTCCTGGCGAACGAACGGGCGATCGAGGCGGCGACGGCCGACGTCCAGTACATCCAGGCCAAGATCGTCGATCACACGCTCGTCTCCCCCGTCACCGGCCGGGTCCTCTATCGGCTGGCCGAGGAGCGCGAGGTCCTGGCCGCGGGGGGCAAGGTCCTCACGCTCGTCAACCTGGACGACGTCTACATGGAGATCTTCCTCCCGTCCCTCCAGGCCGCGAGGATCGACATCGGGGCGGAGGCGCGGATCGTGCTGGACGCCCTCCCGCAATACGCCGCGCGGGCGCGGGTCACCTTCATCTCGCCCGAGGCCCAGTTCACCCCCAAGCAGGTCGAGACGCGCGCGGAGCGCGATAAGTTGATGTTCCGCGTCAAGCTGAGGGTGCCGCCGGAGCGTCTGCTCCCCTACGTCGAGAAGATCAAGTCCGGCGTGCGGGGCGTCGGCTACGTTAGGGTCGACCCGAACGTCCCCTGGCCCGAGAAGCTCGAACGCCGATTCCCCCCGCCGGCCGCGATCGGGATCAAGCCCCCCGACGAGAAGCCGGAGGCGAAGGAGGGCGCGGAGACGCCGAAGGCCGAGGAGCCGGACTTCACCACCAACCCCTGGCGAGGTTAGTCGCGCCGACGGCCGGCGAGGGCCGTCGCGACGCGGGCCGGGCGCCCGGCCCTCCACGATCACGGGCCGAAACGAGGACTTCGACACGATGGCGACGACGGGCGCGGGCCTCGTGGCGACGGCGGATTCCGTCGTCCACGCCTATGATCGATCGTCGCGCGCGCTGGACGGCGTGACGGCGGAGTTCCCCTCGGGGGTGATGATCGGGCTGATCGGGCCCGACGGCGTCGGCAAGTCGACGCTGATGGGCCTGATCGCGGGCTCGCGGAAGCTCCAGGAAGGGAAGGTGATCGTCCTGGGGGGGGACATCGCCGACGAGTCGCATCGCCGCCAGGTCCTCCCTCGGATCGCGTACATGCCGCAAGGGTTGGGGAAGAACCTCTACCCCGAGCTGAGCGTCCGCGAGAACATCGAGTTCACCGCGCGCCTCTTCGGCCTCCCGGCGGCGGAGCGTCGCGAGCGCATCCCGGCGCTGCTGGAGGCGACCGGGCTGGGGCCGTTCCCGGACCGGCCGGCGGGGAAGCTCTCCGGCGGCATGAAGCAGAAGGTGAGCCTCTGCGGGGCGCTCGTCCACGACCCGGACCTGCTCATCCTGGACGAGCCGACGACGGGGGTCGACCCGCTGTCGCGCCAGCAGTTCTGGGATCTGATCGACACCATCCGCGAGTCCCGGCCGGGGATGAGCGTCCTGGTCTCCACCGCCTACATGGACGAGGCCCAGGGCTTCGACTGGCTGCTGGCCATGAACGCGGGAAAGATCCTGGGCGGCGGCACGGTCGCGGATCTCCTGGAGCGCACCGGCGCGGACGACCTGGAATCGGCGTTCGTCCGGCTCCTCCCCGAGGAGGCCCGGGGCGATCACCGCGGGCTGACCATCCCTCCACGTCGGGAAGTGGAGGGCCCCCCGGCGATCGTGGCGCGGGATCTCACCAAGAAGTTCGGCGACTTCACGGCCGTGAATCGCGTCAGCTTCACGATCCCCCGCGGCGAGATCTTCGGCTTCCTGGGCTCCAACGGCTGCGGCAAGTCCACCACGATGAAGATGCTCACCGGCCTCCTGCCGCCGACCTCCGGCGAGGCGCTCCTGTTCGGCGAGAAGGTCGAGGCCGGCGGGATGGAGATCCGGAAGCGCGTCGGCTACATGTCGCAGTCGTTCTCGCTGTACGGCGAGCTGACCGTCATGCAGAACCTCCGGCTGCACGCCCGGCTTTTCCACCTCCCGCCGA
The DNA here is from genome assembly GCF_037189885.1 of Paludisphaera sp. NCBI lineage: Bacteria > Pseudomonadati > Planctomycetota > Planctomycetia > Isosphaerales > Isosphaeraceae > Paludisphaera > Paludisphaera sp. Next base: position 20,654 of record NZ_JBBCIR010000049.1, on the reverse strand, counting down.
CGAGGATGGACGCGAGGATCGGGGCGCTGGTCGATCGATTTGGCCTGGGGCCCTACCTCGACCACGCGTCGGGCGAGCTGCCGCTGGGGATCCGCCAGCGGCTCTCGCTGGCCGTCGCCGTGATCCACGAGCCGGAGATCCTGATCCTGGACGAGCCGACCTCGGGCGTCGACCCGGTGGCGCGCGACGGCTTCTGGGAGCTGCTGATCGACCTGTCGCGGGGCGAGGCGATCACCATCTTCATCACGACCCACTTCATGAACGAGGCGATGCGCTGCGACCGGATCTCGCTGATGCACGCCGGCGAGGTGCTCGCCGTGGACGCCCCCCGCGGGCTGATCGAGGCCCGCGGCGCGCCGGACCTGGAGACGGCCTTCATCGCCTACATCGAGGACGCCATCGGCGCCGGGACCGAGGCCGGCAAGGACGAGGAGGCGCGCGAGGCGCTCCGGCGGGCGATGTCGACCGAGGCCCACGCCGGCGCGGGGTCGGCCGTGTTCAGCCCGGCCCGCGCCTGGGCGTTCGCCGGCCGCGAGACCTCGGAGATCCTCCGCGACCCGGTCCGGCTGGCGTTCGCGTTCGTCGGGTCGCTGCTGCTGATGCTGCTGTTCGGCTTCGGCATCACCACCGACGTCGAGCACATCCGCTACGCCCTGTTCGACCAGGACCAGTCGCCGGAGAGCCGCGGCCTGGACGCGGCGTTCGCCGAGACCCGGCGGACCTTCCGCGAGATGGGCCCGGTGGCGTCGGCCGAGGAGGCCGACCGGCGGCTCCGCTCCGACGACGTGTCGATGATCCTGGAGATCCCCCCCCAGTTCGGCCGCGACCTGCTCCGCGGCGGCGAGCCCGAGGTCACGGCCACGATCGACGGCTCCCACCCGTTCCGCGGCGAGACGATCCAGCAGTACGCCGACGGGACCTACATGACCCACATGCTGGACCTCCACCGGACGCGGATCGCCGGCGAATCGCTCGTCCCCTCCGCCGGCGTCCAGCCGAGGTTCCGCTACAACCCGACGTTCGAGAGCATCTACGCCATGGTCCCCGGCGTCCCGCCGATCCTGATGATCCTCATCCCGGCCATCCTCACGGCGGTCAGCGTCGCCCGGGAGAAGGAGCTGGGCTCCATCGTCAACTTCCACGTCTCCCCCGCGACCCGGCTCGACTTCCTGGTCGGGAAGCAGCTCCCGTACATCGCCGTCGGGATGATCAACTTCGCCCTCATGACCCTGTTGGCCGTCGTGGTGTTCGGCGTCGGCGTGAAGGGGAGCCTGCCGATGCTGATCCTCTGCGCCCTGCTGTACGTCGCGGCGACGACGGCGCTGGGGCTGATGATCTCCGGCGTGACGGGCTCGCAGGTCGCCGCCGTCTTCGTCACCGCGATCGTGACCCTGGTCCCGACGACGCAGTTCTCGGGCATGCTCCAGCCGGTCTCGACCCTGATGGGGAGCGCCCGCGTGGTCGGCTCGCTCTGGCCCACGACCTACTACATGCACGCCAGCGTCGGGGCCTTCACCAAGGGGCTCGGCGCGCGGCTGCTGACGCACGACGCGCTGGTGCTGGCGGCGTTCGTGCCCGCGTTCATCCTCGGCGCCGTCCTGATGCTGCGCCCCCAGGAGGCCTGACGCCGTGGAACGACTCGCCAACATCTTCTGGCTGGGCGTGAAGGAGCTGCGGAGCCTGCGAAGCGACAAGGTCCTGGTCGTCTTCGTCGTCTACGCCTTCACGGCGTCGATCTACATCCAGGCGCGGGGGACGTCGTCGGAGGTGTACAACGCCTCGATCGCGATCGTGGACGAGGACGGCTCGGCGCTCTCGCGGAAGATCCGGGAGGCCTTCCATCCGCCCCGCTTCCAGCGCCCCGAGCTGATCCGCGCCGACGAGGCCGACGACGCGATGGACGCCGGCCGGTACATGTTCGTGATCGAGATCCCGCCGCTCTACGAGCACGACCTCCGCGCCGGCCGCCGGGCCGACGTCCTGCTGGACATCGACGCGACGGCGATGCTCCAGGCGGGGGTGGGCTCCAGCTACATCCAGAACATCCTGACCGATCAGGTGACGGAGTTCCTGACCCGGGCGGACTCGGGGTTCCAGGCCCCGACGCGGCTGGTGATCCGCCGGGCGTTCAACCCCAACGGCGAGACCAGCTGGTTCAACGCCGTCGTGGCGCTGGTCAACCAGGTGACGCTCCTGACCACCGTGCTCACCGGCGCGGCGCTGATCCGCGAGCGCGAGCACGGGACGATCGAGCACCTCCTGGTGATGCCGCTGTCGGCGTTCGAGATCGCCATGGCGAAGGTCTGGTCGAACGCGCTGGTGATCCTGCTCGCGTCGGGGGCCGCGATGTTGGGCGTGGTCCGCTGGCTGCTCCAGGTCCCGATCGCGGGCTCCCTCTGGCTGTTCATGGCGGGGGTGGCGCTCTACCTGTTCTTCGCGACGGCGCTGGGCGTCTTCCTGGGGACCATCTCGCGGACGATGGCCCAGTTCGCGCTGCTGATCATCCTGATGCTGATCGTGCTCCAGCTCCTCTCCGGCGGGCAGACGCCGGTGGAGAGCCAGCCGACCTGGCTGCAAGGGCTGACGTTCTTCCTGCCGTCGCGGCACTTCGTCAGCTTCTCGCAGTCGATCCTGTTCCGAGGGGCGGGGATCGAGGCGGTCTGGCGGAGCTTCGCGATGGTCGCCCTGGTGGGCGCGGCGTTCTTCGCGTACAGCATCTCGCGGTTCCGCCGGTCGATCTCGCTCAGCCGATAGCCCCGGCCGGGGCGGGGATGGCCTCGGCGGCCGCGTCGGGCGGCGGCGCGGCGGGCGCGGCGGCGGTGGCCTCGCGGTAGGCGTCGAGGACCTCGTCGATCGGCCCGTCGGCCAGCAGCCGGCCCTTGTGCATCCAGAGGCCGCGGTCGCACAGGTCGCGCAGCGACGACAGCTCGTGCGACACCAGGACGACGGCGTGCGACCGCTGCATCAGCCCGCGGATGCGCTCGGTGGCCTTGGCCCGGAAGTTGGCGTCGCCGACGCTCAGCGACTCGTCCACCAGGAGGATCTCCGGGTCGATGGCCGTGGCGACTCCGAACGCGAGCCGGGCGTACATGCCGCTGGAGTAGTACTTCAGCGGAAGGTCGGCGAACTCGCGCAGGCCGGTGAACTCGTGGATGGCGTCGACCTTCTCCAGCATCTGCTTGCGCGTGAACCCCAGCATCGCGCCGTTGAGCAGGATGTTGTCCAGCCCGGACAGCTCGAAGTTGAAGCCCGCGCCCATCTCGATCAGGGGCGCGACCGACCCGCGCACGGCCACCGTGCCGTGGGTCGGCGGGTAGATCCGCGCCAGCAGCCGCAGGAGCGTGCTCTTGCCGGCGCCGTTGGAGCCGACGACGCCGATGCGCTCGCCGCGCTCGATGCGGATATTGACGTCGCGCAGGGCCCAGAACTCGGAGTTGGGGACCTCGCGCTCGCGGCGCAGGAGGAGTTCCAGCACGGCGCGCTTGAGCGTGAACGCCTTGTCGGAGTAGTTCACGAACTTGAGCGAGACGTCGCGAAGCTCGACGAGCGGCCCGGCGGGGGCCTCGGCGCGGTCGCGGCGAAGACCCCGGCCCCGGCCCTCAGAGTCGGAAAACCATCTTGTCTTCATTGGCCTTGAACGCGGCATATCCGATCCCCAGGCTGACGGCCGCCAGCGCGGCGGCGATCACGACGATGCTGAGCTGCGGCATCCGGCCGGAGTTCAGGACGTCGTGGAACATCTCGACGAAATAGAAGGCCGGGTTGAGCCAGAACCGCCACTGGAGGTCCTCGGCGAACTGCGAGACCGGGTAGACGATCGGCGTGGCGAAGTACCAGGCCTGGATGAACACCCCGACCAGGTGGCCGCAGTCGCGGAAGAACGTGTTGGCGGTCGCCACGATCAGGCTCAGCCCCAGCGTGAAGGCGAACGTCAGCCCGATGGCGACCGGCAGGAACAGCATCGCCATCGACGGCCGCGCCCCCATCGGCACCAGCACCAGGAAGAGCGCCACCAGCGACAGCATGCTCGTCACCATGTTGATGAGCACGCGCACCAGCGGGAAGACAAGCTTCGGGACGTAGATCTTCCGGATCAGCCCCTCGGCCTGGATGATGCAGGTCGACGACTCGGTGATCGACCCGGCCATGAACGCCCAGGGGATCATCCCGGCCAGGATGTACAGCGTGTAGTTGCCGCCGTCCCCCAGCTTCATCGGCAGGAGCTGCGAGAAGACCATCGACAGCGTGAACATCATCAGGAGCGGGTTGACCAGCGTCCACAGGAAGCCCATGAACGAGCGCTGGTAGCGCACCCGCAGCTCCTGGGACACCATGTTGTGGACGACCGGCCAGAAGCGGGTCAGCTCCTCCCGGTCCTCCGCCAGGCGTCGGCCCCACACTTGCGACGGGCGTGCCCGGGGCGGGGCGGGGAAGGTCTCCACGGCCTCGTCGGCCGCCGGCTGGTTGCGGACGTCCATGTTCACCTGAGGGCCGTCTCCTCGCGGCAGGCCGGGCGAGGTCCGTTTCGCCCATGGCCAGCGCGGCGGGATCTTACGAGGAAGCTCGACATCGCGGAAGGTCAACCGGCGCGGGGCGGGGGCCCGCCTCAATCGCTGTCGTCGCGCATCGCGACGGCCCGGACGCCCACGCGGGTCGCGAACCGCAGCTTCTCGCGGTTGGACAGGTCGCCGATGTACTTGGTCCGCAGGGCGCTGAGCCATCGCAGCTCGCGGCCGTCGTAGCTGACGATGACGTGGGTCAGGATCGGCCCGGCCATGCCGAAGGTCCGCTGGAGCCCCGCCCCCACGTCCTCGTTCGACGCGATCTGGTTGTAGCCCACGCCGACCGACCTGGCGAACGCCGCGTAGTCGATCCGGGCGATGTCCGTGGCCGTCGTGCGGCGGAAGACCGGCTCCTGGAGCATCTGCATGTAGTGGTACGCGCCGTCGTCCAGGACGAAGAACTTGACCGGCAGCCCCGCGCGGGCCGCCGAGGAGATCTCCATCGCCGACATGAGGAAGCAGCCGTCCCCCGTCACGCAGACGACCTGGCGGTCGGGGCGGACGTGCTGGGCGCCGATCGCCGCGGGGATCGCCCAGCCCATGCTCTGGTTGTCGGCCGGGGTGAAGTAGCGCCGGGTCCCCTGGACCTCCACCGCCTCCGACGCCCAGTGCGTCGACGCCGTGACGTCCACGAAGATCAGCTCCTCCGGCCCCAGAGCGCAGCGGAGCTGGCTCAGGAAGTACATCGGGTCGACCGCGCCGGTGATCTGCTGGGTCCGGGCCACGCGGCGGTCGACCTTGCGCAGGCCGTCGATCTTCGCCCAGAGCTTCGGGTCGGGGGGGCGTCGGAGCGTGGCCGCGTCGCCGAGCAGCCGGTCGAGGAAGACCCGCGAGTCCGACACGAGGCACTGGCTCGTCGGGACGTTCTTGCCCAGGTTGTCGGGGTTGATGTCGACGTGGACGACCTCGGTCTGCGGGATGGCGTAGTTGGCGGTGGAGACCTCGCTGTATCGCACGCCGACGGCCAGCACCAGGTCGACGTCCTTGAACGCCTTCTCCGCGGCGCGGGTCCCCTGCTTGCCGTACCCCCAGCCGACGGCCAGCGGGTGGGAGTCGGGGACGACCCCCTTGCCGCTGACGGAGGTGGCCACCGGGGCCTGGAGCATCTCGGCCACGGCGGTCAGCGACGGCCCGGCCTCGACGCAGCCGGCGCCGGCGTAGATGCCGATGCGCTTCTTCCGGTCGCGCAGCCGGCAGGCCACCTGCTGATAGGCCGCCTCGTCGAACGGGACGGGCATCGGGGGGGGCGGCGCCTGGTCGTAGTCCCAGGCCTCCACGAAGAACGGGTAGGGGATCACCACGCCGACCGGCCCCGGCTCGCCGGACTGGGCCAGGCGGAAGGCGTGGAAGATGGTGCCGGGGATCTCGGCCTGGTGGCGGACGGTGAGCTGCGCCTTCACGACGGGACGCAGGAGCGCCTCGTTCGCCAGGCCGTGGACCTGCCCCACCGGCGCGCCGGCCGAGCGGTCGATGTCGGTGATGATGGCGACGATCGGCACGCCGTCGTACAGGGCCTCGCCCAGCCCCGTCAGGGCGTTGGTGAGTCCCGGGCCGGGGACGACGGACATCACCCCCACGCGCCCCGTGGCGCGGGCCGAGGCGTCGGCCATGACGCTGGAGGAGAACTCGTGGGCGACGAGGAAGTAGGGGACGCCGTACTGCTTGAAGGCGTCCCACAGCTCGTTGTTCTGCGCGCCCGGGATGCCGAAGACGCAGGGGGCGCATTCGCATCGGATGGCCGCGGCGGCGGCTTGCGCGCCGGTCATCCTGCCGCGGACGCCCTCGCGACGGGCGTAGCTGCCCACCTGCACCCCGGCCTCCGCCTGATGCGGCTGGGCGGCGACCGCGACCGCGCCGGCCGCGACGGCCGCCGTCCCCATGGCCTGGCGACGGTTGAGCTTCGGCGTCATGATCCGACTCCTTCGGAAAGGTCCCCATCCTGTCCGAGGCGCGTCCCGAATCCCCGGGCCGACCGCCTCGCGCATCCTCGCGAGGTTTGTATCGACCGGGAGGCCGCCGCGCCTGGCCCCGCGGAGGGGGGCCCTTTGCGGTTCAACGCGGACGACCCGCACGACCCCGACAGCTTGACGCCGCGGCCGAGGCATGAATCCCTTCCGCGCCCTCTCGTCAAGCACGCGGCAAGCGAGCGGCCCTCCTCGGATCGCCTCCAGGCCGAATGCCATGTGGAATGCCGACCGCGTTCTGTTACAGTTGTAAAAGCGGCTGCGCGCCGTGGCCCCCCACATCGAATGGGAGGAAGTAGAGGTGGACCCAACTCGGGGCTTCTTCCTCGCGAGCATCGTGCTTTTGTCGCTCGTGCTCCCCCTCGCCGCGAGTGTCTGGCGGGCGGGCGCGGGCAGTCGCGGACCAACGCTCCGAACGGTATGGGCCGGGCAAATGCTCGCGGCCGTCGCCGGCCTCTGGGTGGTCGCCGCGCCCGTCCACCCGGAATACGGCGTGGTCGCCGCCATCATCGGCTGCCTGGCATGCCTGCTCGTCCTCCGGCGGCGGACGCGGCCGACTCGACCTTCGCCGGCGTGAGGCGAGCGCTCGCCCCGCGAGAAACCTGGCCTGGCTCACGAAGGCCGCGGGACCGTTCCGCCACACGACGGCGGAAGACGCCATTGCCTTAATTGGCCCGATGGAAAGGGGATTATCTCCGGCACTCGGACCCGGGCAGTGGGACTCCGCATGAAACGGCTGGGCTACCCGGCGAAACCGTGATAGCATCAAATTGAATGCAAATTAAGTGCAAGGAGCCTGGCCCATGCTCGACCTCACCAACGACATCGATTCCCTCTCGGAATTCAAGCGGCGTACGCCCGAGTTCATCAAGCGATTGAAGGCCGAGGGCCGCCCGGTGGTGCTCACCGTCAACGGCAAGGCCGAGGTGGTCGTTCAGGACGCGGCCTCCTATCAGAGGCTCGTCGAAATCGCCGAGCGTGTGGAGCGGATGGACGCCCTGCGGGCTTCGCTCGAAGACATGAAGGCGGGCCGCGTCTCTCCGGCCGAGGACATGCTCGCCGAGATGCGAAAGATTCTTGACGCGAAGAAAGCCCGATGACGTACCGGGTCGTCGTCACCACACGGGCTCGGGCCGACGCCTTGGAGGCGTTCGTCTGGCTCGCCGAGCGGTCTCCGGATGCGGCGGAACGCTGGTTCCTTGCTCTGCAAGAAGCCATCGAAGGTCTCTCGACGATGCCAGAGCGGCACCCCGCGGCCGAAGAGGAATCCGAACTCCTCGGCGTCGCCCTCAGGCAGATGCTCTACGGAAATCGTCGAAGCGTCTATCGCCTCCTCTTCTCCATCCAAGACGACGTCGTGACGCTCCACTACGTCCGCCACGCCTCGCGAGGGCCGATCGAACCATGAGCATTACGACGACAACACGCGAACGGCTCTGGCAGCGGTGCGGCAATCGCTGTGCAAAATGCCGATGCGAACTCCACGAGGACGCCACCGAATTCGACGACCCGGCGATTCTCGGTCAGGAGTGCCACATCGTCGGAGACAAGCCGAACTCGGCACGGTACGACGACCCTCTGCCTCGCGATGAAATAAGTTGATGTATAATAAATATGCTATAGGTTTTTCGGAAGAGTAATTCCGGGGCGACATCGAGCGATTTTCGCACGGCTTTCCGGAGAGCGACTGGTCCAATTGCCGGGGCATGTTCGAGGCTTTCCTTCGTGGGGAGCCGGTGTGCGTCATCAAACCTGGTGGGGTTGTCCCGACCAGCTCCTGACCTTGCTCCCCTGGCGAGTCTCAAAAGCGAGCGTTCTTGAGACGGTCCAGTCGGCCGCGGCGGGAGGCTGCCCCGTGCCGCTTGGGTTCTACGCTTAGCGGCACATTGGTCCACGAGGGCGGCTCGCCTGCTATTATCAGGTGTTCATTGGCCCGATTCGCTGGGGTGGGCATGAGGTGGGTCCTTCCTATGCCTCAAAGGCTCGCGGCTATCGTCCATGCGTATGCCGGGCTGTCATTGGCCCAGTGGGGCCACGCCACGCGATGGCTCCACGCTTCGCCCAGCGTTCTGTGGTGCGGCAACGTCGTTAGCGACCCGTACCTGTTTCTCGTCAACATCATCGCCCCGCTCGCGGCGGCTTGCACAGCCTTGTTGGCCAGGCGGTGCATTCGCACTCGGCGATGGTCCGCTGTAATGGCCGCGGCACTGGTCGTCTTTCTCGTCACGTCGGCTGGCTTGATCTTCGAGGGGAGCTCGCTACAACGCGACTACGGCATCGATATCCTGGGCGGGGTCTGGTGGCTACCTGGAGGCTGACCGCCGCCCACAAGCCACCGAGGTTCGCCCGCCGCGGTCATCGTGCCATCTAGGGTCTAACCTACTCGGCATGCTCGGTGCCGCCCGCGGAGAATTCATTCTCTGCAATGCATGCGGCTGATGCGGGCGATGCCCTGATTGGCACGCTCCGTAGCCTCGACGACGCCGCGGGCCCGTCCCAAAAACGAGCGTTCTTGAGACAGCCCGGCGGGCGAAACATGTCGGGCGTCCCCGGACAGGGGACGTCCACGCCATGCATTGAAGCGCCATTCCATCCCAGCCGCGCCTCGAATGCCTTGCCCTGACACTAGCCAGGGTGCCTGTTTATTGGACGCGGCGGGACGGTTCGGAACAATAGCGTGTTTCCTGGGATTTTCATTGACGGGCCGGGCGTCACGCGATGAAAATCCGCACCGGGGCCGGACCCGGCCGCGCCGCGGCGCCATGTCGCCACATCGGCCGGCCCACGAGGGGCGCGAGACGGGATTTCCGACATGCCCCGCGAAGGAGACGAGTGACATGAGCGCGCGACTCCGATCCGTCCTCCTGACCGCCTGCGTGATAGGCACGCTAGGCCTGCCCGGGATCGGCCGGGCGTCGTTCGTGGTGTTCTCGGCGGGCGGCGATGACACCACCGCGTCGATCCAACCCGCGGTGGATGCGTTCCGCCTCGCCCTCGGCGACCCGGTCAACGGCAACGCGCCGGGGCCATTGTCCAGTGGCCGTCGCGAAATCAACTGGGATGGCGGCGGGGCGACGACCTCCGCGCCGGGCGCGACGCCGTTCACCGTGTTCTTCAACAGCCGCGGCGCCGGCATCACGACGCCGGGGACCGGCTTCCTGCAAACACCGCTCGACTCGGCCGCGAACGCCCCCGAACTCGCCGACCTCAACCCGAGCTACGTCGGGCCGGACTCGCCCTTTAGAACCTTCAGTCCGGTGAGGATCTTCACCCCCCTGGGCAGCAACATCACGGATGTGAGCTTCATAATCCCGGGCTCCGCCCCGACGAACACGCCCGGCACGGGCACCCCGGCGACGGTCAGCGGCTTCGGCGCCGTCTTCTCGGACGTAGACCTGAGCGATACCACGACGATTCAGCTCTTCGGCCTCGACGGCGGCTCGTTGGGCACCTTCAGCGTGGCGCCGGGGTCCGTGCCCGACCGCAGCCTGTCATTCCTCGGCCTGGTCGCCGACGCGGGCGAGCGGATCGCCAGGGTTCGGATCACGACCGGGACCACGGCCCTGGGACCCAACGACAACCCGACCGCCGGCGTCGACGTGGTCGTGATGGACGACTTCCTTTATGCCGAGCCGCGAGCCGTCCCCGAGCCGTCGAGCCTGATCCTTGCCGCGGTGGCGGGCATCGGGGCGGTCGGCTACGGCTGGCCGCGTCGCAAGCGCGCCTGAGCGATCCGCCGCGCTCCCCGCGACGAGCCCCCGGATCATGACCGGGGGCCTTCTCGCGCGCGGCACCGGCGCGACTCGCCGGTCATGGCCCGTCGCTAGGGACTCTGGAGGGGCGTCGACCGAAGGGGTAAGACGCGCTCGCCATCTTCGGCCCGAATTTTGCGATTGAGCCGCTCACCTACCTGGGGCGGCCATGGATTACTTATTGAAAGTCGACTGGGCGGATACGTTCGCTCCTCAGCTGAGCCTGCCGGAAGTCCTCATCCGCGGGACGGTGATTTACTTCGCCCTGCTCGGCCTCCTGCGGATCCTCCCCAAGTGGGAGGCCGGGACCGGCAGCATCGCGAGCATGTTGTTCGCCATCATGATCGGCGACCTCGCCGCGGACGGCGTCAAGGGCCGCGCGGAGTCCGTGACCGATATCCTGCTGATGGTCTCCACGGTCGCGACGTGGGTGACCGTGGTGGATCGGCTCTCCTACCACTCCAGGTGGTTCCGCTTCCTCGCGCAAGACTCGCCGACCCGCCTGATCCAGGACGGCCGCCTCCTGCGGGCGAATTTGCGCCGGGAGACGATGACCGAGGAGGACCTGAAGGCCCAGCTGCGGCGGAAGGACGTGGATGACATCGCCCACGTGCGGGAGGCCTACCTGGAGCCCGACGGGAGCATCAGCGTCGTCAAGGCGGAGGACGACCAGAGGATCGGGACGGCGGGCTCGACCTCGCCGGAGGAACCGGGCGAAACGCCCGAATCGGACGGGGACGCGGCCGAAGCCGCGAAGGGCCCCGACGAGCGCCACGGCGACAACGGCCGTCGCCCCGGGCGGCCCGATTCTGCTTCGACCAACGTCGAGGGCCGCTCGGAGGGGCCCGGCGACGATCCCGATGACGATCCCGACCTGAGGGACTTCCTCGCCGCCGCCGAGCGATTGCAGGCCAGGCTGGAGTGGCACCAGGAGCAGGTCGCCCGGTTCAAGGAGGCGCTGACGCGCCACGGCGTCCGCTTCAAGCCGCTCGCGGCGGGCCGACGCGAGGAAGGCACCGCCGAGGAAGGCTCGGCCGCGGACACGTCGGCCTGACTGGTCGACCTCCTACCACGTCCGTCGCCGCACGAACGGATCGAGGACTTCCGGCATGTACGTCGATCGGTCCTCGCGGACGCGCTTGACGCATTCCAGCATGATGGGGCCCTCGTAGGCGATGGCGTCGAGGGCGGCGAACCAGGCGGGCCAGTCGATGGTGCCGCGGCCGGGGGGATGGTGGGTGTCGTGGCGGCCGTCGTTGTCGTGGACGTGGGTCGTGGTCAGCAGGGGGCCGGCGGCGAGGGTCTCGGACGCGGCGTCGGCGGAGATGTGGGCGTGGGCGACGTCGAGCGTCAGGCCCAGCTCGGGGCGACCCAGCTCCGCGACGATCCCGGCGAGGTCGGCCATTCGGCTGCCGGGGTGGACGCCGGGCGGCATGTTCTCCACGGCGACGACGACCCCGGTGCCTCGCGCGTGGTCGGCCAGGGCGAGCAGGCCGCGGGCCAGGGCGTCGCGGCGGGCGTCGCGCTCGGCGCGGTCGGATAGGCCGCCAGGATGGACCACCAGCGCCCGGCCGCCGGCCTCGGCCAGCCAGTCGACGCAGCGGCGGAGGTCGGCCACGGAGTCGGCGTGGGCCTTCGGGTCGGTCGAGCCCAGGTCGACCCGCGCCGCCCGGATCGCCTCGCCCCCCCAGCAGCCGTGGGCGCTGTGGACGCGGAGGCCGCGATCGGCGGCGGCGCGACGGAGCGGGGCGGGGTCGGGATACGAGCGCCATCGGGGCAGGATCTCGAGCGCCTCGGCGCCGATCCACTGGGCCAGGTCCAGCTCGGCGTCGAGGGAGGCCCTCGGGTAGCCGTGGACGATCATGGTGCCGAGCGCCCGTGGGGCCAAACGCGCCTCGCTGTCGCCGTGACCCGGACCACGCGCCCGCGAGGGGGCGGGGGGCGGTGAAACCTCTTGTCGAACGGTCCCTCGCGAGTCATGATAGCACCGAAACGGCTCCGGACCACCGCAACGCTCCTCGCCGATCACGCCAGAGGGGGCTGGAGGGGCCTTCGACGCACCCCGAGCCGGCCGACGGAACCCTCCCCGGACACCGCCGCCGTCCCGGGGCGTCGCCGTTTGGCCCGGCTCGGCTTCGCGAGAACGAGAGAAAGGATAGCCGCGCATGCCTCCCGCGCCCCTGGTCGACCCTGCCTCGATCGACGACTCCAAGGTCCTCCTCGATCTCGAGCAGATCCGCCAGGTCAATCCCCAGCGGTTCGAGATGGAGCAGCTCACCGCCATCGTCTCCATCGACGAGGCGAACAAGATCATCGTGGGCTACAAGGACGTCATGCCCGACGAGTTCTGGGTCCGCGGCCACATGCCCGGCTACCCGCTGCTGCCCGGCGTCCTGATGTGCGAAGCCGCCGCCCAGCTCGCGAGCTGCTACTGCGTCGGAACCCATCTCATCAAGGAAGGGTTCGTGGGCTTCGGCGGCATGGAGGACGTCCGCTTCCGCGGCCAGGTGCGCCCCGGCGACCGCCTGCTCCTGATCGGCAAGGGGGTGCGGCTGCACCGCCGGCAGACGATCTTCGAGGTGCAGGGCTTCGTCGACGGCAACATGGTGTTCCACGGCCGGATGATCGGGGTCAACCTCTCGCCCCTCGAGCCCTCGAACTGAATGAACCCGACCCATCCATGACACGCCCCCGCGCCGACCTCGACGTCTCCTCCACCCTCCTCGACCCGGCCGACCACCCCGGCGACGATCCGCTGAGCTGGCCGGCCCTCTTCGGCGACGATCGGCCGGTCGTGCTGGAGATCGGCTCGGGGAAGGGCCTGTTCCTCGCCAATGCCGCCGCCGCGCGGCCCGATCACGGCTTTTTCGGGATCGAGATCGCCAAGAAATACGCCCGCGTGGCCGCCGAGCGGATCGTCAAGGCGGGCCTGACGAACGTCCGCCTCTGGCCCGCCGACGCCGGCCGGCTGATGGAGCGCCGCGTCGTCCCGGCGAGCCTCCGCGAAGTCCACGTCTACTTCCCCGACCCCTGGTGGAAGAAGCGCCACAAGAAGCGCCGGGTGTTCAACGAGACCCTCATGGCGTCGATCGCCCGCGGGCTCGTCCCGGGCGGCGAGCTGCACGTCGCCACCGACGTCGAGGAATACTTCGGCGTCATCCGCGAGCTGATCGCCGCCGACCCCCGCTTCGTCGAGATCGCCCCGCCCCCCCTCGGCGACCCCGAGAACGACCGCGACTACCTGACGAACTTCGAACGGAAGTACCGCATCGAGGGCCGGCCGGTCTACCGGGCGAGCTACCGCTACCGGCCGGACTGAAGGGAGGGCGCGATGCCCGATCAGGTCGACGCGAGCCGGGCCGTCACCACCGAGCGGCTACTCGCCGCCTCCCCGGGAGCCGTGTTCGCCGCCTTCGAGCGGCCGGATCGACTCGCCCGGTGGTGGGGCCCCGAGGGGTTTACGAACACCTTCGAGCTTTTCGAGTTCCGCCCCGGCGGGCGGTGGGACTTCGTGATGCACGGGCCGAACGGGATCGACTACGTCAACAAGAGCATCTTCCGCGAGGTCGAGCCCGATGCCCGGCTGGTGATCGAGCACGTCGTCGAGCCGTGGTTCCTGCTCACGGTGACGCTCACCCCCCGGGGCGACGGGACGCGCGTGGACTGGGTCCAGGAGTTCGCGACGCCCCAGGTGGCGGCGAAGATGCGGCCCATCGGCGCGACGGCCAACGAGCAGGTCCTCGACCGGCTCGAAGCCGTGCTGGCGGCCGGGGACGCCTGAGCCCGCGCCCGCTGTCTCACCGCGGCGGGGCGATCCGCACGCGGCGGCCCTCGATGGAGAGGCGGCCTGCGGCGTAGAGGGCGACGGCCTCCGGCAGGGCCTCGCATTCGGCGGCGAAGACCCGCGCGGCCAGCGCGTGGGCGTCGTCGTCCTCCAGGATCGGGACGACCTTCTGGAGGATGATGGGGCCCTCGTCGTACTCGTCGCTGGCGAAGTGGACGGTGCAGCCGCTGACCTTCACGCCGTAGTCGAGCGCGGCCTGATGCACGCGCTCGCCGTAGAAGCCCCGGCCGCAGAACGACGGGATCAGGCCGGGGTGGATGTTGATCACCCGGCCGCGGAAGTCCTCGGGGATCTTCACCAGGGCGAGGAACCCGGCGAGCAAGACCAGGTCGGCCCCGCTCGCGCGGATCGGGTCGAAGACCGACGCGCTGAAGGCGGCGACGTCGGCTTTGCGCTTCGAGACGTCGGCCACGGCCACCGGCAGGCCGGCTCGCTCCGCCTTCTCGATCGCCGCGATGCCGGGCCGGCTGGCGACGACCTGGACGACCCGGGCGTCCAGCGCCCCGGCCTCGACGCGGTCGAGCAGGTTCCGCAGCGTCGTCCCCCCCCCTGAGACGCAGACGGCCAGCTTGATCGGCGAGATCGGCTCGCGCGGGGGGCCGCTTCCGATTCCGACGACGGCCATCAGGCGGGGCCCTTCCCGTTCGCGGCCTCGATCACGACGACGCAGCGCCCGCAGAGGGTCGGATGCGCCTCGCTCCGGCCGACCTCCTCGCGGTAGTTCCAGCAGCGCTCGCACTTTCCATGGGTCGACTTGGTCGCCGACGCCTTGAATCGCTCGGCGCCGTCGGCGACCGGGGCGCCCTCGCGGATCGTCACGTCGGAGACCAGGCAGATCGTCGCCAGCAGCTCGCGGTCGGCCTGGAGGGCGGGGGCGACGTCCGGCGGGGCGACGACCTCGACGGCCGCCTCCTGGGCGCTGCCGATCGTCTTGTCCTTCCGCAGCCCCTCGAGCGCCTTGAGGACGGCGTCGCGGGCCTCGCGGAGCACCGACCAGCGGGCGTCGCGGGCCGCGTCGTCCCAGCGGGGCTCGGGCTCGGGGAACGTCGCCAGGTGGACGCTGGCGGGGAAGCCGTGGCCGTGGGGCAGGTATCCCCAGCATTCCTCGGCGGTGTGCGGCAGGATCGGGGCCAGCAGCCGCGTGAGCGCCTCGTGCAGCTTGAACAGCACGAACTGCGCGGCGCGGCGGTCGGGGCCGGTCGGGGCCTCGGCGTAGAGCCGGTCCTTCAGCACGTCCAGGTAGAAGCTCGACAGCGTGATCGACAGGAAGTTGTTCAGCTTCTTGACGACCCAGTAGAACTCGTACTTCTCGTACGCGGCCATCACCTCGCGGATCACCTGGTTGAGCTGCCCGAGGGCCCAGAGGTCGATGTCGCGCAGGGTCTCCGGGGCGACGGTCGCGGGGTCGAACCGCTCGTAGTCTTCCAGGTTGCCCAGCAGGTAGCGGAACGTGTTGCGGATCTTGCGGTACGACTCGGACGCGTCCTTGATCGAGCGTTCGCTGATCCGCACGTCGTCGGCGTAGTCCATGCCGGCGACCATCAGCCGCAGGACGTCGGCGCCGTGCTGCTGGGTCGCCTTGACCGCGGAGACGACGTTGCCGAGCGACTTGGACATCTTCTGCCCCTTGTCGTCGACCACGAAGCCGTGCGTCAGGATGCTCTCGAACGGCGCCTTCCCGGTCGCCCCGACGGAGGTCAGGATCGACGACTGGAACCAGCCGCGATGCTGGTCGGAACCTTCCAGGTACATGTGCGCGGGGAAGCCCAGGTCGAAGCCCCCGGCGAGCACGGCGCGGTGGCTGGAGCCGGACTCGAACCAGACGTCGAGGATGTCCCCTTCCTTGCGGAACTCGGTCCCGCCGCAGCGCGAGCACTTCGCGTCCGGCGGGAGGATCTCCTCGACCGGCCTGCTGAACCAGGCGTCGGCCCCCTCCTTGCGGAACAGGTCGCGGAAGTGGCGGGTGGTCTCGGCCGTCAGGAGCTGGGCGTCGCACTTCACGCAGCCGAGCGCCGGGATCGGCACGCCCCACGAGCGCTGGCGGCTGATGCACCAGTCGGGCCGGAGCGACACCATCGACTCGATGCGCGACTGCCCCCACGACGGATACCACTTCACGGCGTCGCGGATCTGCTCCAGCGTCCGGCCGCGCAGGTCGTTGCGGTCGACGCCCACGAACCATTGCTCGGTCGCGCGGAAGATGACCGGCTTCTTGCAGCGCCAGCAGTGGGGGTAGTTGTGCGAGAGCGGCGACAGCAGGTAGAGGTGGCCCGACTCCTTCAGCCGGTCGATCACCTTCGGGTTCGCCGCGAAGACGTGCAGGCCGACGAGCCATTCGGGGGCCTGGTCGGTGAACTTGCCGGCGGCGTCGACGGGGCTGAGGACCGGCAACTGGTACGCGCGGCCGGTCTGGTAGTCCTCGCCGCCGTGGCCGGGGGCGGTGTGGACCAGGCCCGTGCCGTCCTCGACGCTGACGTAGGTCGCCAGGACGATCGGCGAGACGCGGTCGATGAACGGGTGGCGATACTGGGCGTGCTCCAGCTCGCGCCCCTTGCAGCGGCCGACCTCGGCGTAGTCCTCGATCTTGCGCAGGCCCATGACCTTCTGGACCAGCTCGGCGCCGAGGATCGCGCGGACGGTCTCGCCGGTATCGGGGTCGACGTAGCGGACGCCGGCGTATTCCAGGTCGGGGTGGACGGCGACGGCGACGTTGGCCGGGAGGGTCCAAGGCGTCGTCGTCCAGATCATCGCCCGCCAGTCCTCGGCCTTCGACCCGTCGGCCCCGAGCCACGCCGCGGGGACGCCGGCGACCATCGGGAACAGGACGTGGATGCTCGGCGAGGTCTCGTCGCGATACTCCAGCTCGGCCTCGGCCAGCGCGGTCTGGTCCGAGGTGCACCAGTGGATCGGCTTGAGCTGGCGGAAGACGTAGTCGCCGGCCAGCAGGTCGGCCAGGACGTCGGTGATGCCGGCCTCATAGCGGGGGTCGAGGGTCAGGTAGGGGTCTTCCCAATCGCCCATCACGCCGAGGCGGCGGAACTGGTCGCGCTGGACGTCGACCCACTTCATGGCCTCGACGCGGCACAGCTCGCGGATCTCGGCGCGGCTCAGGCCGGCGGCCTTGGAGCCCAGGTCCTTCATGACCTTGTGCTCGATCGGCAGGCCGTGGGTGTCCCAGCCGGGGACGTAGGGGCTGTCGAACCCTCGCATGGAGAGCGAGCGGACGACGAAGTCCTTGAGCATCTTGTTGAGGGCCGTCCCCATGTGGATGTCGCCGTTGGCGTACGGGGGGCCGTCGTGCAGGACGCGGACCGGGGCGCCCTGGCGGGCGCGGCGGAGCTGGCCGTAGAGATCCTGCTCGCGCCAGCTCGCCTGGATCTCGGGCTCGCGCGTCGGCAAGTTCGCCTTCATGGCGAACTCGGTCTTCGGGAGGTTCAGGGTCTCTTTGTAGGGCTTGGCGTTCGTGGACATGACGGCCTGGGGATCTCGGGGGAAAGGCGCGGCGATCACGCGGGGGGCGGGCCTCGCTCGGCTCAGGCCGGCAGGCGTTCCAGCACGCCCCGGACGATGGTGCGGAGCTTGGCCTCGGCGGCGTTGGCGACGGCGATGATCTGGTCGATCTTCACCGGCTCCAGCGCGTCGGGCAGGCACATGTCAGTGACGATCGAGAAGCCCAGCACCTTCAGCCCGGCGTGGACGGCCACCAGGACCTCGGGGATGGTGGACATGCCGACGACGTCGGCGCCGATAGCCCGCAGGAAGCGGTACTCGGCGCGGGTCTCCAGGTTCGGCCCCGTCACCGCCAGGTAGACCCCCCGATGGGCCACGATGTTCGCCTTCAAGGCGACATCCAGCGCCTCGTCCTGGAGGGCCTTGTCGTAAGGCTCGATCATGTCCGGGAAGCGGGGCCCCAGGCGGTCGTCGTTGGGGCCGATCAGCGGGTTGACGCCCAGCAGGTTGATGTGGTCCTCGATGACCATGAGATCCCCCTTGCGATACTGGGGGTTCAGGCCGCCGCAGGCGTTGGAGACGACGAGCAGCTCGCAGCCCATCTCCTTCATCACGCGGATCGGGAACGTCACCTGCGCCGCGGTGTACCCCTCGTACAGGTGGAACCGCCCCTCCATCGCCATCACCGAGTGGCCGCACAGCGTGCCGCAGACGAGCTGGCCGGCGTGGCTGTCGACGGTCGAGTGGGGGAAGTGGGGGATCTCGGGGTAGGGGATGGCGACGGGGGACTCGATCTCGCGGGCGAGGGCGCCCAGGCCCGTCCCCAGCACCAGGCCGATCCTCGGCCTTCCGTTCCAGGCGCCGCGGACGACTTCGGCGGCTTCGCGGACGTGGTCCCAGTCGTGATGCGTCATCGGGCGGAATTTCCCGGTCTTCGGGTCGAGTCGGGCGGGGTCGGTTCGCTTCGGGCGGGGGGTCGCAAAAGGGCGGGCGGCCCGGCCCGGGTCGAATCGGATCAGAGGATGAATTCGAACCGGCGGATCAGGCGGAGGAAGCGCGGGTCGTCGCGCAGCGGCCCGAGGTCGGGGTCGCGGCGCAGGCGTTCCTGGCAGTGGTAGCCCAGCTCCAGCGCCCGTTGGAGCGAGGAGAACGCGGGGTCCAGCATCCCGAGCATGGCGTAGCTGCACGCCAGGTTGTACCAGGCGATGCAATCCTCGGGGATCAGCCGGACGAGGCGACGGTCGAGCTGGAGCGCCCGCGAATAGAAGCCCTTGGCGGCGAGGTTCCCGGCGTGGACCCGGATCGCCTCGACGAGGAAGGGATCGCGCTCGAGGATGCCCCCGATGAACTCGATCTCGAAATCGCGCTGGGACAGGTCTCGCACGCGCCGGGTCGAGGTCTCGGGAGCTGGCCGATCTCCGGTGGGATCCCCCGTCCAGTCGTTCGATCCGCCCATCAAGTCACCCCCTTCATCCCGATCGGCCGGGCCCGTCGCCCCGCGAGGCGCTGCGCCAGGGGGGTGCGGACGATCCGGCGACCTCCTTCAGGATATCCTCTAAGGAGGGGGGGGACAAGGCGCATCCCGGTTTCTGGCGTGGCTTTCGATTTGGGCCCACCGAGGCGGTCGCCCCCGCCGGCCGCGCGGATGCGATCGCGTCCCGAGAAAGTTCGGGATTCCTGAAATCCCGCCGATGCCCTCGCGGACCATACGAGAGCATTGATGACGGTGTTCTTTGACATCCCGGAAGCAGTGGAGCACCGAGGGGGGAAAGCCCTAATGACGGCCCAGAGGGCCTATTCGTCCCCTCTCCCCCCGGGAGAGGGCGGCCGCGCCAGCGGCGGGTGAGGGTCGTCGGAGCGCATGGGTGACGCCGGGGCGGGATGTCATGGACCGTCGCGATCCCCGAAATCCGACGACCGTCACCCGGCCCTTCGGGCCACCCTCTCCCGCCAGGAGAGGGGACACGCGTTTTACGCACGTGGATCTTGGCATCGAGCAAAAAGCCACTTCGAAAACGACGAACGAAGCCACCGCGCCGCGGGCGCAAATCATGTGCCCGCAAAACGTTGGCTCAATATCCAAGAAAACGGTGGCGCGCGAACGAAGCCAACTCGGGCATGCCCGCCGGGCGGCCGGCTTCAGGGGGTTCGCGGCGGCGTGGGGGCGGTCGCCGGGGCGTTGCGGGCGCGGGGCCGGGAGGCGCGTTCCAGGATCTCGCTGGGGGACGGCTCGTCGCCGCCGGGGGCCGGCGGGATGTCGGATGGCCTGGCCGGGCGGCGGGCGGCCGGGGCCGCCGGACGGTCGCCCGAGCCGTCGGGGACGGCGGGGATGCTCGCGTCGCCGCCGCCCCTCGCCGCGCCGGGGCGTCGGCTGGCGGGCACCGGCGGGATCGCGCCGGCGCCTCGGGCGCGGCGGGCGCCGCGGGCGTTGGGGTCGCCGCCCTCGCCTCGTGCGATGTTGGCCTGGGCCTGGGTGTACTCCCGGAACAACGAGGCCCGCTTGCGGGGGTCCTTCTCGTTGAAGTACTGGAAGTAGAGGTCGCTGGCCTTCTCGCGGCGGGCTTCGAGGTTCCGGTCGGCCTCGGCGTTGGGGCGGTAGATGCGCTTACGCTCGCGGTCGTGGTCGCGGAAGGCCCGATCGTAGCGGTTGACCTGGCCCAGCTCTTCCATCGCCTCGCGATACCGGTTCGCGTCCCGGACCCCCTGGCGATTGATGGTGACGTTACTTCCGGCGTCCAGCGGGCCGGGGGCCACGCCGAAGACGTAGGGATCGTACTGCGAATTGTAGGGGCGGAACGGGTCGGGGCCGAAGCCCTGGGCTCGGGCCGAGGCGGCCTGGCCGAGGCAGGCGGCGGCGAAGGCGACGGCGAGCAGGGCGGGCGCGACGCGCGGGCGGGTCGGGTTCATGAGGGGCCTCACCACCGATCGATCGTGACGCCGGGGGACGGCGCAACCGGGTCGCAACGACGCACGGGTCATTGTACGCCCCGCCGATCCTCGCGAGAAGGCGCGGGCCGCGCCGGGGCGTGGGGGAGGGGGGGCGCGGATCCGTCCGGCCCGCCGTCATCATCGGACGGCGGGC